>JBBINN010000001.1:0-41398 GCA_037443885.1 Gammaproteobacteria bacterium
ACCCCCTGGTTCACTGGCTGACCCAGCTGCGTAATCAGGAACAGGAATGTCCCCGTTTCTTACAGGTCGCGGGTACGCAGGAATGCGGCCTCGGCAACCCTGAGGTACGCGCTCGAACGACGCTGGAAGGCCTTCAACGATTCGTTGATCCGCGCGTAGAGCGGATCACGCGCGGCGCCCTCGTCGATCACCTGCTCGGACAGATCTCGCAGCCGCCGCAGCACGTCGTCCGGGAAGCGGCGCAGTTCTACACCGTGCTCCTTGACCATTGTCTCGAGCGCTTCGCTGTTGCGCGCGGTGAACTCGGCGAGCAGCTGGTCGTTGATGGCCTTGCAGCAGGTCAGCAGGATCTGCTGCAGGTCCTCCGGCAGCTGTTCGAAAGCCTTGCGGTTGATGATGGCCTCGAGCGTCGTGCCGGGCTCCTGCCAGCCGGGGTAGTAGTAGTACTTCGCCACCTTGTGCAGGCCGAAGGCGAGGTCGTTATAGGGACCGATCCACTCCGTCGCGTCGATCGCCCCGGTCTCGAGCGCCGTGAAGATCTCGCCGCCCGAGAGAGTCACGGGCGCGCCACCGGCGCGAGCCAGCACCTCGCCGCCGATGCCGGGGATGCGCATTTTCAGGCCGCGCAGGTCGGCAACCGAGTTGATCTCCTTGCGGAACCAGCCGCCCATCTGGCAGCCGGAATTGCCGCAGGGCGCCGGAATCACGCCGAAGGGCGCATAGGCCTCGCGCCACAGCTCCAGGCCGCCGCCGTAGTAGAGCCACGCGTTCATCTCCTGCGCCGTGAGCCCGAAGGGCACCGCCGAGAAGAACGAAGCCGAGTTGATCTTGCCCTTCCAGTAGTAGGCGCCGCCGTGGGCCATCTCGGCGGTCCCCGCCGCGACGGCGTCGAAGGCCTCGAACGCAGGCACCAGCTCGCCTGCGCCATACACCTTGATGGACAGCCGCCCGCCGCTGCAGGCCTCGACCATGCGCGCAAACTCCAGCGCGCCGGTGCCGAGCGCCGGGAAGTTCGGCGGCCAGGTGGTGACGAGCTTCCAGCGGAAGCGCCGACCATCGGCGGCCGCGGCCGGCCCGTCGGCCTCCCTCGAGCAGGCGCTCGCCGCCGCCGCCAATGCCCCGAGGCCCAGACCCTGAATCACCCGCCGCCGCTGCATGCAGCCCCCTCGCGTGCTGAGCCCGTGCAACCGGGCAGCGCGTAAACTTACACGTTGGCGCGATCACCGGTGCGACGAGCGGCATGAGCTGCGGGAAGCTCGCGTTTATTTCCACTGAAGTATATTTTAAAGACTAAGGTTATACGGACTTTACCACTGGAAATTAATCTTTTCGCAATCCTATGAGCTTGATTACCACTTTTTCATGAGATTTAGTTTAGTGGTTTTTAATTATCGATTTTGGCCTCCTTAACCTTTCTTCGTGGTGATAAGGACCCATCCAATACATGATAGGGCTGCTACAGAGGGTTTCCGAGGCCAGCGTCACCGTGCAGGGACGCAAGGTGGGAGAGATCGGCCGGGGCCTGCTCGTCCTGGTCGGCGTCGAGCGCGGCGACAGCGAGGCGGAAGCCGGACGACTGCTCGAGCGGCTGATCGGGTATCGGGTGTTCCCGGACGACGCGGGCCGGATGAACCGGAGCCTCGTGGACGTCGGCGGCGAGCTGCTGCTGGTGCCGCAGTTCACCCTCGCCGCGGACACGAAGAAGGGCACGCGGGCCGGGTTCAGCGCCGCGGCAGCCCCGGAGGACGGGCAGCGGCTGTTCGAGGCGCTGGTGGCGCGAGCCCGGCAGCGGGTCGACCGCGTGGCGAGGGGCGAGTTCGGCGCGGACATGCAGGTGGCGCTGGTCAACGATGGCCCCGTCACCTTCTGGCTGCAGGTACGTCCTGGCCAGGCGGCGGCGGGGAGCTGACTGTTCCGTGACCACCACGCAGGAGACCTTCACGCGCGTTGGCGTATCATCGCGGTTCGCCCGGGGGTCCGGGCCGGAGTTGACCACATGCCTATTGGATTCAGGGAACTACTGATCATCCTGGCCATTGCGCTCCTGATCTTCGGGGCGAAGAAACTCAGGACGATCGGCTCCGACCTCGGCGCCGCCGTGAAGGGCTTCAAGAAGGCCATGAACGAAGGCGACACCGAGGAAACGACCAAGCAGATCACCGGCGACAAGAAGCCGGATGCCGACTTCAGCTCGCAGGATTCGCAGAAGAGCGAGACGGGCTCGTCCAAGAACGCCTGACCTGAACGATGTTCGAGGTCGGCTTCACCGAGATCGTCCTGGTCCTGGGCATCGCATTGCTGGTGCTCGGCCCGGAGCGCCTGCCCAAGGTCGCGGCCGAAGTGGGCCGATGGATGGGACGGGCACGCGCCATGGCGCGCCAGCTCAAGAACCAGCTGGACGACGAGGTGCAGCGGGCCGAGCGCACGTTCACCGAGCCAGAGCCGCCGCGCACGCCGCCGCCGGCGCCAGGGACGGCCGCCCCGGGAACCCCGCCGCCCGCTGCGGAATCCCCCTCGAGCCCGGTCCAGGATGAGTCCGCCGCGACCACCACCGTTGCCGCGGCCGGCAGCGAAGCGCCCGGAACCGACAAGCCCCCCGCATCATGAGCGAGGACAAGCTCGCCGAAGGCACGGTGCTCTCGCACCTGGTCGAGCTGCGCGACCGCCTGCTGCGCGCGATGATCGTCATCGGCATCCTCGCGATTCCCAGCCTGTACTTCGCCAACGACCTGTTCACCTGGCTGACCGAGCCGCTGCGCGAGAAGCTGCCGGCCGGTTCGTCGGTCATCGCCACCAGCGTCGTCGCGCCGTTCATGGCGCCGTTCAAGCTGGGCCTGCTGGCAGCGATCTTCTTCGCCATGCCCTATGTTCTTTACCAGCTCTGGGCCTTCGTCGCGCCGGGCCTGTACCGTCATGAGCGCAAGTTCGCGCTGCCGCTGCTGGTGTCGAGCATCCTGCTCTTCTACACGGGCGCCGCGTTCTCCTACTTCGTCGTCTTCCCGGTCATCTTCCAGTTCTTCGTGGCGACCACGCCCGCGCACGTTCAGATGATGACCGACATGACGCAGTACCTGGACTTCGTGGTGCTGCTGTTCTTCGCCTTCGGCCTGGCCTTCGAGGTCCCGGTCGCCACGGTGCTGCTGGTGCGCACCGGGATCGTGAAGGTCGAGTCGCTCGGCAAGCAGCGCGGCTACGTGCTGCTCGCCATGTTCATCATCGCGGCGGTGCTCACGCCGCCCGATCCGATTTCCCAGAGCATGATGGCGATCCCGATGTACCTCCTGTACGAGGTGGGCATCGTGCTCGCCCGGCTCCTCGTCCGCAGGCCCGAACCGGCTCCTGAAAACGCAGAAGAATGAACATGAACCCAGGACCCGATGCCGCCACCCTGCTCGGCCACCCGCGCGGGCTGTTCCTGCTGTTCGCCACCGAGATGTGGGAGCGCTTCAGCTACTACGGCATGCGCGCGCTGCTGGTGCTGTATGTGGTGGCCGCCACCAATGCCGCCAACCCCGGCCTCGGCTGGACCGAGCCGCAGGCGCTGAAGCTATACGCCTGGTACACGGGCTTCGTATACCTGACGCCGCTGATCGGCGGCTGGCTCGCCGACAATTACATCGGCCAGCGCCGCGCCGTGATCATCGGCGGCGTCCTGATGGCGCTCGGCCAGTTCTCGCTGGCGGCGCCGCCCGCCTTGCTCGGCGTCGCGGCGCCCTTCGAGCTCGGCGCGCTCGGCATCGCCTTCCCCGGGACACCCGTCAGCTTCTACCTCGGCCTGCTGCTCCTGATCGCTGGCAACGGCTTCTTCAAGCCGAACATCTCGACGATGGTCGGGGACCTGTACGAGCAGGGCGACGCGCGCCGCGACGGCGCCTTCACCATCTTCTACATGGGAATCAACGTCGGCGCGTTCCTCGCGCCGCTCGTGTGCTCGACGCTGGGCGAGGACCCGGCCTACGGCTGGCGCGTCGGCTTCTTCGCGGCGGGCGTCGGCATGACGCTGTCCGTGATCATCCAGCTGGCCTTCGCGAAGCGCTTCCTCGGCGACGTGGGCGTGGAGCCCGCGGCCCAGCGGGCGCTGAAGCTCGCCGGCGGCGAGAAGCGGCCGCTCACCCCGGAAGAGGTGGACCGCCTGAAGGTCATCTTCGTGATCTTCGTCTTCGTCGTCATGTTCTGGGCGGCGTTCGAGCAGGCCGGCGGCCTGATGAACCTGTTCGCCGACCAGTACACGGACCGCTCGCTCGGATCCTTCACGGTGCCGACGGGCTGGTTCCAGTCCCTCAACCCGCTGTTCATCGTGGTGCTGGCGCCGGTGTTCTCGCTGATGTGGGGCGCGCTGGGCAAGCGCGGCCGCAACCCCTCCACGCCGGCCAAGATGTACACCGGCCTGTTCCTCACCGCGATCGGCTTCGTGTTCCTCGTGATCGCCGTCTTCGAGATGCAGCGCGGTGCCGACATCCGGGCCGGCATGCAGTGGCTGGTGCTCGCCTACCTGTTCCACACCATGGGTGAGCTGTGCATCAGCCCGGTCGGCCTGTCCATGGTCACGAAGCTCGCGCCGCTCCGCCTGGCGTCGCTGATGATGGGAGTGTGGTTCCTGATCAACTTCGTCGCCAACACGCTCGCCGGCTACGTTGGCGCATTCTCGGCGCACATGGGCGAGTATCCGTGGATGCTGTCCCTGGCGGCCGATCTCGGCGTGCGCGCCGAGCACGCGGGTCTGCTCGGCATCTTCGGCGGCATCGCGCTGGTGCTGATCATGTTCTCGATGGTGCTGTGGTCCATCTCCGGGCGCATCGTGGCCTGGATGCACGGCGCGGAGGACGTGAGGAAGGCCTGACCGCCCGCGGGCAGGCACAGGGGGGAGCATGAGCCACGAAGACCCGGCGCGGCAGCTGACGCTGCGCGCCGTGCTGCTGTCGATCATCCTCACGGTGATCCTGGCGGCCGCGAACGCCTACCTCGGCCTGTTCGCGGGCATGACCGTCGCCACGGCGATCCCCGCCGCCGTCGTCGCCATGGGCGTGCTGCGCCTGCTGGGGCGGGTGAGCATCCTCGAGAACAACATCGTCGCCACCGGCGCCTCGGCCGGCTCCTCGATCGCCGCCGGGACGATCTTCACCATCCCGGCCATAGTCCTGCTCGGCCACTGGGAGCGCTTCGACTACTGGTGGGTGCTGGCCATTGCCGGACTCGGCGGCGTGCTCGGCGTGCTTTTCTCGGTGCCGCTGCGGCGCACGCTGATCCTCGAGCAGAAGCTGCAGTTCCCCGAGGGCGTCGCGACGGCCGAGGTGCTCAAGGTCAGCGCAGACCCGGGTCACGGCCTCAAGGCGCTCGGCCTCGCGGCGCTCGCCGGCGCGGCCTTCAAGACGGCGCTGTCCGGCCTCAAGCTCGCGCCGGAGGCGTTCACGGCGGCGCGCTTCTTCGGTGAGCGCACCATCGGATTCTTCGGCCTCAACCTCTCGCCGGCGCTGCTCGCGGTCGGCTACATCGTCGGGCTCAACATCGGCGTGCTGATGCTGTCCGGCGGCGTGCTGTCCTGGTGGGTGTTCATCCCGATCTACAGCACGTTCTTCTTCGATCACGACCCGGCGCTCGCGGCGCGCCTCGCCGGCGCGGGCGCCGGGGACGCGGCGTTCATGATCTGGAGCGCCCAGGTGCGCTACATCGGCGTCGGGGCCATGCTGGTGGGCGGCCTGTGGTCGCTGTGGACACTGCGCGGTTCGCTGCTGTCGGGCGTCAGGAGCGGCCTCGGCATGACGGGCGCACGCGGCGACGTTCCGCACACCGAGCGCGACCTGCCGATGGGCCTCATCCTCGCGGGCGTGGCGCTGTTCGTGCTGCCGCTGTTCGCGCTCTACAACGTGGTCGTGGACAGCCTCGGCATCGCGCTCGCCATGGCGCTGATCATGGTGCTGGCCGGCTTCGTGTTCTCCTCGGTGAGCGGCTACATGGCCGGCCTCGTCGGCTCATCCAATAATCCCGTCTCCGGCATCACGATCTCGACGATCCTGTTCGCCTCGCTGGTGCTGCTCGCGTTCCTCGGCCGCGGCTCTACCGTCGGCCCGGTCGCGGCCGTGATGATCGGCGCGGTGATCTGCAACTCGGCGGCCATCGCCGGGGACAACCTGCAGGACCTGAAGGCCGGCCAGCTCGTTGGCGCGACGCCGTGGCGGCAGCAGGTGATGCTTGCCATCGGCGCGGTGTCGAGCGCGGCCGTGATGGCACCCGTGCTCAACCTGCTGCTCGAGGCCTACGGCATCGGCACGCCCGCGCGCGAGGGCGTCACGGCACTGCCCGCGCCGCAGGCGACGCTGATGGCCTCCGTGGCGAAGGGTATCTTCGGCGGCGGCCTGCCCTGGGGGATGATCGCGATCGGCGCCACGGTCGGCGTCATCGTCATCGTCATCGACGAGCAGCTCAGGCGCCGCCACGCCACCTGGCGCGCACCGATCCTTGCGGTCGCGGTCGGCATCTACCTGCCGCTCGAGCTCTCCACGCCGATCTTCGCCGGCGGTCTGCTGGCCTGGGCAGTGGACCGCTGGCACCAGCGCCACCGGCCGGGCACGGAGATCGAGCCGCTGCGCCAGACCGGGCTGCTGTTCGCGGCCGGCCTCATCGCCGGCGAGGCGATCCTCGGCGTGCTGCTCGCCATCCCGATCGTGGCCAGCGGCGACGCCGAGGTGATGGCGGTCGCCGAATCGCTGCGGCCCGGACAGTGGGCAGGGGTAGCGGCGCTCGCCGCCGTCGCCTGGTGGATGTACCACGCGGCGACGCGCGGCGCGAAGACGGCTTGAGCGTGACCGCCGGCACCGCTTCGCCGGCAACGCCCGGCGGGCCACCCGCGCACCGCGCGGGCATCGTGCTCGCGCTGGCGGCCGTGTACCTCATCCGGGGCTCGAGCTACCTGGCCACCAAGGTGCTGGTGGCCGACGAGCCGCCGCTCCTGGCCGCGGGGCTCAGGTTCCTGCTCGCCGGGCTGCTGCTCGGCGCCTTCGCGTGGTGGCGCAGTGGCCCGCCGCGACTGTCGCGCACCGAGCTTCGCCACACCGCCGTGGTGATGGCCTGCACGATCGTCGTCAGCAACGGCTGCAACGTCGTGGCCCTGCAGCACGTCGCCTCGAACGTGGCCGCGCTGCTGAACGCCACCCCGGCGCTGTGGATCGCGTGGCTCGGCACCTTCGGCCGGCGCGCCACGCCGCTGTCGCGCCAGGCCAAGCTGGGCCTCGCGGTCGGCTTCGCGGGCACGGCGATGATCCTCTCGCCCGGTCCCGGGGGTTCGTGGTCGGCGGCGCTCGGCTGGCAGGTGCTGATCCTCGTCGGCTGCCTCGGCTGGTCGCTCGGCACGATCTACTTCCGCAACGCGCGCATCGAGAACAGCGCGACCATATTCCTCGCGCTGCAGATGCTCTCGGGCGGCCTGGCGCTTATCCTGCTCGCGGCGGCCCTCGGCGAGCCGATGGCGATGCAGTGGACGGCCGAATCCACGGCGGCATTCCTCTGGCTCACGCTGATGAGCTCCTGCCTGGCGTACTCGGCCTATATGTACCTTGCCGTGCACACCACGCCGGTGGTCGTCGGCACCTACGCCTACGTCAATCCGGGCATCGCGGCCGTGCTGGGCTGGCTCGTGCTCGGGGAGCGCCTCGAGCCGCTGCAACTCGCCGGAATGGCGGTGATCCTCGTCGCCGTGGCGCTGGTAACCGGCTACCTCGGCGGCCCGCGCCGGCGCGCCGCAGCTTGAGTGCCGCCGCGGGGAACAGTTGCCCCGCCGGGACGGTCCCATCAGGATGGGCCCTCCGTCGAAGGAGCCGCCGATGATCCGCCTTGCCGCCCTTGCCCTCGCCGGGCTGTTCGCCGCCGGCGCCGCAGCGGACGTCCCGCCGCCCGTCCTGTTCCGCAATGCGCAGGTCGTCACCATGGGCGAGGCCGGCGTGCTGCGGGCCGCCGACGTGCTGGTCCGGGACCGGCGCATCGCGCGCATCGCGCCCGGCGGCAGCCTCCGGGCGCCCGCAGGCGCCGTCGTCGTGGACGCCGCCGGACGTACGCTCATCCCGGGCCTCGCCGAGATGCACGCCCATGTGCCCGGGCCGCAGATGCAGCAGTACGCGGAAGACGTCCTGCTCCTCTACGCAGCGCACGGCATCACCACGATCCGCGGCATGCTCGGCCATCCCTGGCACCTCGAGCTGCGTACGGCCCTCGCCGACGGTCGTGTGCTGGGCCCGCGCCTCTACACCAGCGGGCCTTCGCTCAACGGCAACAGCGTGCCCGACGTCGCCACGGCGGTGCGGATGGTGCGCGAGCAGAAGTCGGCGGGCTACGACTTCCTGAAGCTCCACCCGGGCCTGACGCGCGAGGTCTTCGACGCCATCGCCGCCACCGCCCGGGAGGTCGGCATACCGTTCGAGGGCCACGTGTCCGACGACGTGGGCCTCATGGCCGCCCTCGGCGCCCGGCAGCGCGCGATCGATCACCTCGACGGCTACATGCAGGTACTCGTGGATCCCCAGTGCCTGGACGGGCGCCTCGCGCCGGGCTTCTTCGGTGTCGGGCTCACGCCCTGCTTCCAGCCGGAACGCATGGAGGCCGCGGTCGAGGCCACCGTCGAGGCCGGCACGTGGATGGCGCCGACCCAGGTGCTGCTCGAACGGTGGGTGCAGCCGCCGACGGAAGCCGAACTGCGCGAGAGCGCCGCGGCGCGCTACCTGCCGGCGACCGTCGTCGAGCAGTGGCTGCGATCGCGCTCGAGCTTCCTCGGCCTTCAGGGGCTCACGCCCGACCTCGCGCAGAAGTTCATCGAGGCGCGCCGATCGCTGATCGGGGAGCTGCACCGCGCCGGCGTGCCCTTCCTGCTCGCCTCCGATGCGCCACAGGTTTTCAACCTGCCCGGCGACTCGGCCCTGGCCGAGCTCGCCATCTACGCGCAAAGCGGCATGACGGAGGCCGAGGCGCTCGCCACGGGCACGGTCAACGCGGCGCGGTTCTTCGACGCCCCGGAGCTGTTCGGACAGGTGCGCGAGGGTCTCGAGGCCGACCTCGTGCTGCTCGCCGCGAACCCGCTCGAGGACATCGAGGCCGTGCGGCGGATCGAGGGCGTGATGCTGCGCGGCCGCTGGCTCGACCGCGCCGGGCTCGATGCCCGGCTCGAGTCGCTCGCGCGACGGGTGGCCGCCGCGGGGGCGGGCGGCGCCGTCAGCCCTTGACGACGGGCCCGAACATCAGCGAGCCGATCCCGCTGACGATGCTGACGATCAGGGCGGCCCCGAACGCGGTCCAGAAGCCGGCGACCTGCATGCCCGGCAGCAGCAGCGCCACCAGGCCGAGCATGGCGGCGTTGATGACCAGCAGGAACAGCCCCAGCGTCACGACAGTGAAGGGCAGCGTCAGGAGAATCACGAGCGGCCTCACGAAGGCGTTGACGACGCCGAGCAGCAGCGCGGCGACGATGAGTGTCGCCGCACGGTCGACGTAGAGGCCCGACAGCCACTCGGTGGCGAGCCAGAGGCCCAGGGCGGCGATCACCGCTCGCAGCACGAACCGGGTCATGGCGTTCCCCGCGGATGGATCCACAGGGTGCGCATTATGGACTCTTTCCGCTCAGCGGTGCCGCAGGCCGCGGTGGATGACGAGATCCACGCGCTGCAGCAGCGCGGGATGGCGCAGCAGGTCGCCGCGCACGGCGATGATGTCGGCAGCCTTGCCGGGCGAGATCGTCCCCGAGAGATGCTCGACGCGCATCGCCGCGGCCGCGTCGTGCGTGGCGGCCTGGATCGCGCGCTTTGGGTCGAGCCCGCACTCGCGCACCCAGGCGTCGATCTCCTGCCAGGTCGCCCGGGAGTGCAGGTGCGCCGGCGCGCCCGAGTCCGATCCCAGCACGAGGCGCGCGCCGGCCGCGTCCAGCTGGCGCAGCTTGCCGCACAGCGCCGGCGCGCGCACCGCCGGCATGTCGTACCAGCCGCTGCCCTCGAACCGCGAGATGGGGCCCAGCAGGTCGGCAACGACGATCGGCGGCAGGCCGGCGACGGTGGCCGGGTCGTCGAGGGGCTCGGGATTGCGCTGCAGGTCCTGGAAGTTGAAGACAGCCGAAAGCGCCGGCGACCAGGCGAGGGGCCGGCGGTCGCCGTCATGCGCCCGGCGCTCGATGATGCGGTAGAGGTCCGGCGGATAGTCGGCCGCGTCCAGGCCGACGCCCTGCAGGCCGTCCACCCCGGCCTCGATGGCCCGCGCGATGGCGGCCACGCGTCCCGCTACCGCCTCGACCAGGAGGCCGCGCGCCTTTGCCTCTCCAACCGCCGCCGCGAGCTCGGCGTCGGCCCAGAGCTCGAGGTCGTCCAGCAGCACGTAGTCCACGCCTGCCTCGGCGAGACGCCGGACCTGAACGCGGGCATCTTCCGCACCGGCGACGACCCGCCGCCAGGCGTCGGTGCCGGGCCGGCGATCCTTCACGAGAACCGGCCCCGACACGAACAGCGTCGGCCCCGGGATGCGCCGCTCCTGCAACCGCTCGCGCACGCGCAGCGAGGCGGCAAGCGGCGCGCCGGCATCGCGCGCGCTGGTGACGCCGGCCGCGAGCAGCTGCGCGGCGGCCATCGGCATCACCACGCGTTCGGCGATCGGCAGGTAGTGCTCGGTCCAGCGTCCCTCGTTCGCGTGCCCGAGCCTCGCGAGATGCACGCGCAGGTCCCACAAGCCCGGCAGGACGGTCATGCCCTCTGTGGAGACGATCTCGGCATCTGCCGGGATCGGCAGCTGGCCGATCGTGCCGACCGCTGCGATGCGCTCGCCCTCGACGATGACCACGCTGTTGCGCAGCGGCAGGTTGCCGTAGCCGTCGACGAGAGTGCCGCCGACCAGCACCAGCGGCCGGTTGCCGGCCGCGAGAGCTTCCGCGGCCAGGAGGACGAACAGGGGCACCAGCAACCACCTCATGGCGCGAGTCCCTCCAGCCGGTGCGCGAGCTGCGCGAACGCCACGGCCCAGCCGGCCTGCAGGCGCCGATGCCAGAGGTCCCAGTCCGGCGCACCGGGAACGCCGGACCCGAGCACGCGCAGCACACGCTTGCCCTTGCGCTCGTCGATCACGAAGTCCTCGACCAAGGCGGTGTCCCCGAGGGCTGGCCAGGAGGGCGCAGGATCATAGATCAGGCGCAGGCGCCGCATGGGATCGATAAGGTCGATGTGGGCCTCGCGGGCGCCGAGCAGGCGGCTTCGAACCGAGTAACGGCCGCCCACCCTCGCCTCGACGCGGGCCTGATCCGCATGCCAGGCGACGAGTTCTGCCGGGTCCGTGAGCGCGCGCCACAGGGCGCTCGCTGGCGCCGGCGTCTCCAGCACCTGCACATAGCCGCGGGTGGCGCTACGCATCGCAGGGCTGCCTCAGACGGCGCGCAGTGGCGGTGGGTCGCCCGGGCGCCGTCGGAGGGACTTGTCCTGATACATGCGCTTGTCGGCGGCCGCCATGACGTCGCTAACCTTCCGGCCGTCGCGAGGATAGCTGCCGACGCCCACGCTGATGGTCATGCGCTGCATGCGATCGCCGGCGAGGAACAGGCTCTGGAAGGTGGCGTTGCGGATACGCTGCGCCACGGCCTCCGCCACCTCGGGCGAGGCATCGGGCAGGAAGACGACGAACTCATCGCCGCATAGCGCGAGGCCGTATCGGTCGTGCGTATCGCGCGCTGGATCGCGGCCGCGGCGTTCCTGAGCGCGGCGTTTCCCGCGTCGTGCCCGAAGCCATCGTTGATCGCCTTGAGCCGGTCGAGGTCGGCGACAAGCACCGACCACGCGCCGCGGCCGGCGGCGCTGCGCGACTGATGCTCGCGCGCGATCAGCTCGTCCATGCTGCGCAGGTTGACGAGGCCCGTGAGCGGATCGCGCTCCGCCAGGTCCTGGATGCGCCGGCGCGCGAGCAGGATCGATCCGGCCAGCCGGTGCGTGAGGTAGGTGACGAGGCCGAAGGGTCCCAGCTCGCCGAGCAGGTGCGCCACGATCATCTGCGGGCCGTGCCGTTCGCCGGGCGCCACGAGGTGCAGAAGCAGCACCGCGACGCCCACCAGCAGGAAGGCGAGCAGCGTGACACGCGCCCTCAGCGTGACCGCGGATAGCACCAGCGGCAGCAGGTAGAGATTGACCAGGGGGCTGTCGGCGCCGCCCGCCTGCGTTACCACGATGGTGAGGAACACGACGGTGACGAACACATCGAGCGCAATGCGCCGCACGGGGGAACGCAGCGGGAACCGCTTCGAGCGAAATGCCACCAGGAAACCGGCGAAGCCTGCGATGGCGCCGCCAGTGAGCGCGAGGCTCGGCGCCGGCTCGCGGCTGACGAGCAGGTACAGGATTACGAGCAGCAGCACCAGCCAGTCGACGAGCGTCACGCTGCGCAGGAAGCTCTCGTGCTCGTCGCCGAAGCGCTCCTGCGCGCGCCTGCGGTCGCGGGCCGGTGGGGGTGGCTTCGCGATCGGGGTGTTCATTGGCCTCGTCAGCGTGCGGCGCCGTGGCTGGCCAGCCTGATTGCAGCGGGAGTCTTCAGCCAGTCGAGGGCGATGCGCACGGCTTCGTCGCGCTCGGGTAGCGGCGCGTCGCCCGGCGGCACGCCAGCGACTGTCCGGCGGCCCGGGGCGGCACCCGCGCCCAGCTCGATGTCCGGCTGCAGTCCCTGCTCGTGGATGGAGGCACCGGATGGGGTGTGATAGCGGGAAGTCGTCAGCTTGATGGCCTTCCCGGCGGACAGCGGCAGCACGGTCTGCACGGAGCCTTTGCCGTAGGTTCGCCGGCCAACCAGCACGGCGCGGCCGTGGTCGCGCAGCGCGCCGGCGACGATCTCCGACGCCGAGGCCGAGCCGCCGTCCACCAGCACGGCGAGCCGCGCGCCGGGCGCAAGCTGACCCGGCGTCGCCTCCATCCGGAAGCGCGCCTCCCGGGTGCGGCCGTCGGCCGAAACGATGAGCCCGCGATCGAGGAACGCATCGGCCACGGCCACGCCCGCCTCCAGGACGCCGCCCGGGTTGCTACGCAGGTCCAGCACCAGGCCTTCGAGGTCCTCGCCGCCGCCGCTCTGTAGCGCGGCCACCGCGGCCTCGAGCTCGGTCGCTGTGTTCTCGCTGAAGTGGGAGACCCGGAGGTAGCCGTAGCCGGGCTCGATCAACTGCGCGCGCACGCTCACGACCTCGACGTGGGCCCGCTCGATCGAGAAGTCCAGCCGCTCGGCCGACTCCCCGCGCTCGACCGCGAGGCGCACGAAGGTGCCCGCTTCGCCGCGCATGCGGCCGATGGCGTCGGTAAGGCTGCGTGTGTCCACCTTGCGGCCGTCGATTTCGACGACGATGTCCCCGCTTCGAAGGCCGGCGCGGGCCGCGGGCGAGCCCTCGATGGGCGCGACCACGACGATCCCGCCGGACTCGTAGGACACCTCGATGCCGATGCCCGAGTAGTTGCCCTCCGTCGCGATTCGCAGGTCCTCGACTTCGCCCTCGTCGAGGAAGGCCGAGTGCGCATCGAGCCCCGAGACCATGCCGCGCACGGCGTGCTGCATCAGCTCGTGCTCGCCGACGGCGTCCACGTACTCCGACCGGATCCGCCCGATCACCTCGGCCAGCAGCCGGGCATCGTCCCAGGGAAGCGCCTTTACGGCCGGCTCGCGCTGGGCGAGCACCCCGCCGCTGATCGCCAGTGCGAAGCCGAGCGCCGCCCCGATGACGAGCATCATGAAGGTGGGCTGCGGTCGTTTCATGCGTCGGGCCCGGTGCGGGACGGGACTCTCATGGTACCTGTCCGGCGCCCGCGGGGAAGGGGGAGTCCCGGAGATCGCGCCTCAGGCGCTCTGCGCAGCCATGACCTCGTACAGCGCGAGGTCGGAAAGGACCTCGGCCAGCGGCTGCGGCCGGCCGATTGCGAAGCCCTGGCCGTAGTCCACGCCGAGCGCCGCCATGCGCATGCGCAGCTCGTCCGTCTCCACGAACTCGGCGACCGTTTCCATGCCCATGGTGTGGGCCAACTGGGCGATCGCCCGGACCATGGACTCGCTCCGCTGGTTGGATGCCGCGTCGCGCACGAAGCTGCCATCGATCTTGAGCACGGACACCGGCAGGGAGCGCAGGTAGGCGAGCGAGGACAGCCCCGTGCCGAAGTCATCCAGGGCGAAGCTCGCGCCCAGAAGCCGGATGCGCTGCATCAGGCGATCGGCGCGGGCGAGGTCCGACACGGCCGCAGTCTCGGTGAGCTCGAAGTTCAGGACCTCCGGCGGCACGCCACTCTGGCGGATGCTCTGCTCCAGGAAGTCGTGGAACTCGGGATCCACGACGGACGGGCCGGAGACATTGATCGAGAACTTCGTCGACCGGCCGACCAGCGAGGAGCGGTGGGTCCTGAGCGCCGTGAGCGACCGGCTGACGACCCAGCGGTCGATCTGCGGCAGCATCTGGTAACGCTCGGCGGCCGACAGGAACTTCTCCGGCGGAACCACCTCGCCGGACTCGTCGAGCATCCTGAGCAGCAGCTCGAAACGCGTGTCGCCACGCCCGTCGGCCAGCGGCAGGATCGGCTGGGCGTACAGGACGAAGCGGTCGTGCTGGAGCGCCTCGTGCAGCCTCTGCACGACCAGCACGTCGCTGTGGCGACGGATGATGCTGAGGTCCGCGTCCTGGAACACCTCGACGCGGCTGCGGCCGCGATCCTTGGCGGCCTTGCAGGCGATCTCGGCGCTGGCGATGCCGTGCGCGAGCGCATTCGCGCCCCCCGCGAGCTCCGCGAGGCCGATGCTGACGCTGACCTGGACGGTTCCGTCGCCGCGCGGGTAGGAGAGCTCGGCGCACTGGCGGCAGATCGACTCGGCGATCTGCGTGGCGAATTCGAGGCTGCAGTCGGGCAGGAACATCGCGAAACGGTCGCCGGCCACGCGCGACGCCAGCGCGCCCGCACGCGGCTTGCGTCGCAGAACCTCGGCGATCTTGCCGATGACCTCGTCGCCGACGTGCATGCCGAAGTTGTCGTTGACAACGTGCAGACGGTCCACGTCGAGGTAGAGCACGCAATTCGCGCCGTCGCCGGCCGTGCCCGACAGCGCAGCGCGGACCTGCGCCTCGAACGCCGAGCGTGTCAGCAGCGAAGTGGCCGCGTCGAAGTTGTTCTGCAGGATGCTCGTGACCTTGCGCGACAGCAGCTCAGAGAGCCGCTCGACGCGCAGGTCGAAATCGGCCGACTCGGGTCCGCGGAACAGCGCGAGGAAGCCCGTGACCCGGCCCGAGGCGTGGCGGACCGGAACGGAAAGGATCTTGTAGGCCGGCAATCCCGCCGCAGTGTTGACCTTGTTGACAATCAGGCTGCGCCGCTGCAGCGTGGCCCAGTTCATCAGGTGCCGGTGCGTGGCGGTGAGTATGGCCAGCTGCGCCTTGCCACTGGCGGGCGCCTTGCAGATCGCGACGTTGCGCTCCGGCACGACCAGCGCGCCGAGCACGCAACCGAGGTGGTCCACGCAGGTCTGGACGAGCACGCCGAGCTCGTCGGCCTGCTCAGGATTCTGCGGGTCGTCGGGCGCGATCTTGAGCAGCAGGTCGAGGTCCTCGTCGCGCGTCTGCAGGTCGCGGACCATCGCGCCCAGGCTGGTGCGCGCGACCAGTTCGCGCTGGAGGCACTCGAGGGCGGGATGCACGAGGTGATGCACGAACGAGTACGGCCGCTGTTCGCCATCGCGCGTCAGCAGAACGGCCACGGCGATCACCCCGCCTAGGTCGTTGCGGAGCCGGAAGGCGTAGGAGGGTGCCCCCTCGAAGTCGAGCGAGAACCCGTCGATCTGCGCCGTCGTGGCCGGAGGAACGCGGGCCAGTGCCTGCTCGACGACGGGCGCGGGATCGGGGCCGTCGTAGCCGTCGGAGACCCACAGCGGCGTGCCGCGCGCATCGTAGAACGCGATCCCGCTGGCCCGTGGCACGAGCATGCGCAGCAGCTGGCCATAGGGGTCCAGGCTCGGCCGGGCCGCGGACAGATGCAGGGGCAATACGGCGTTCATGGGCGAAGGACCGTGCGACATCCATGTCCGGCAAGGGGCCGGACTCCCCGCGAAGCCTGCGGGATCGCCCCCGCCGGCGTCTTTGACGTAATCCTCAGAATCGCGGCCGCGTCAAGGGCCCGGCCGCCGGAACCAGCGGTGCGGATCCTGGGCAACGGTTCCCTTGCGGACCTCGATGTACAGCTCCGGCCGCGCCTGGCCGCCGCTGTCGCCGACCGAGGCGATGACATCCCCCGCCGCGACGGGCTCCCCCACCGACTTGTACAGCTGCTCGTTGTGGCCATAGAGCGTCATGTAGCCTCCGCCGTGGTCGATCACGAGCAGCAGCCCGAGCCCCGGCAGCCAGTCTGCATAGGCCACGCGCCCAGCATAGGGCGCGCGGACGTCGGCGCCCCGTTCCGCGGCGATGAGCACGCCGTTCCACTTCAGGCCCCCGCCGCGCGACTGGCCGAAGCGGGCAACCACGCGCCCCGGCACCGGCCAGGGCAGGCGGCCCTGCACCCGCTCGAACGGCAGGCCGGCCGGGGCGGCCGGCGCCTGCTGCAGGGCCCGGCGCAGCTCGGCGACCAGCTTCTCCAGCGTCGCCGCGTCCCGGCGCGCCTTGTCCAGCGCCGCCGACCGGGTGCGCAACTGGGCGTTGACCGCCGCCACCGCCTGCTCCCGTTCGCGCCGCGCCGCCTGCACCGCCGCCACCTCCCGCTCCCGCTCCCTTTCCAGCTCCGCAAGCCGGGCGCGCTCGGCCTCCTGTTCCTTCGTCAGCGCCTCGATTCGCGCGACGGCCGCCTCGATCTCGCCGATCTGCTCGGCCCGGGCCCGACCCAGATAGGCGTAGTACACGAGCATGCGGCCGAGCGACGCAGGATCCTTCTCCGACAGCAGCAGCCGCAGCTGCTCCTCCTGTCCCGCGGCATAGGCGGCCCGCAGCTGGGCCGCGAGCGCCTCCCGCTCCTGCTCGAGGCGCCGCTCGTTGGCCTGCCGCTCGGCGGCAAGCTCGCGCAGGCGCGCATCGCTCGCGCGCACCCTGCGGCGGGCCTCGTCGAGACGGGCTCGGGCAGCCGCAACCTGCTCCTCGGACTCTCGCAGGCGCACCGACAGCTGGTCCCGCCGCTGCGTGTCGGCGCGGATTTCACGCTGCAGTTCCCCAATGCGCTGCTTGACCCGGGCCAGGTCGGCCTCCGGATCCTTCGCGGCCAGTGCGGGCGGGGACGCCAGCCAGGCCAGGCTCAGCAGGAGGGTCAGGCCTCGACGCATGGGCCGGCAGGATTGCCAAGGGGGCGCCCATGGTACCGAAGCCGCTGCGGCGCGGCAGGCTAAGCCGTTGTTTTGGCGATATCCCACGGGATTCTCGGGGGTGAGCGCCGGCTTCAGGCCGGGCCAGCCCGCCTGCTATACTGCGCGGCTGATTTTCGCTTCCCGGACCCGGTCAGGCAGGCTCCCGGACCATGGACCCGCTGCTGCAGCATTTCGCCGCCCATCCCTTCCTCGCCAGCGCCGCCGGCGTGCTGCTGCTCGCCGTGGTCGCCTACGAGCTGCGCCAGCGGGCCCACTCGGCGGCCTCCGTGTCGCCGACCGAGGCCGTGCGGATGATGAACGACGGCGCCGTGCTGGTCGACGTCCGGTCGGTCAACCAGTTCAAGGACGGCCACATCGCCGGCGCGCGCAACGTGCCGGGCGACCAGGTCGCGGACGGCGCCAAGTCGCTGGAGAAGTTCCGCGACAAGACGATCATCACCTGCTGCGAGAGCGGCATCACCTCCGGCTCGGCGGCGCGCAAGCTCACCGAACTCGGTTACAAGCAGGTTTTCAACCTCCGTGGCGGCCTCGCGGCCTGGCGCCAGGACAATCTGCCGGTGACCAGGGACTGACCATGGCCGCCACGATCACCATCTACACCACGCCCTGGTGCGGCTACTGTGCCCGCGCCAAGGCCCTGCTCGCGCGCAAGGGCGTCGCCTTCACGGAGATCGACGTCGAAGCCCGGCGCGAGCTGCGCGAGGAAATGATCGCGCGCAGCGGGCGGCGCACCGTGCCGCAGGTTTTCATCGGCGACCGCCACATCGGCGGCTCCGACGACCTCGCGGCACTCGAGGCCGCGGGCGAGCTCGACCGCCTGCTCGCGCAGGCCGGCGGCACGCCGCCGATCCATTCAACGACCGACACGACCGAAACGAGGACCTGACATGGCTGACGAGACCCCCCAGGCCGCCCCCGCCGCCGGCGGCAACGGCGCGCAGCAGGAAGTGACGCTGCAGAGCGTCTACATCAAGGACCTGTCGTTCGAGGCGCCCAATGGGCCCTTCGTGCCGGCGCAGAACCAGGATCCGAAGATGTCCATCAACCTCAACACGTCCTCGAACGTGCTCGCGCAGGACGTGCACGAGGTCGTGCTGACCATCACCCTCGAGGCGAAGAACGGCGAGTTGCCGGTTTACGTCGCGGAGGTGAAGCAGGGCGGTGTGTTCGTCATACGCGGCTTCGGCGCCGATGACGTGCGCCGCATCCTCGGCGCGTTCGCGCCCAACGTGCTCTTCCCGTACGTGCGCCAGACCGTGTCCGACCTGGTGACCAAGGGCGGCTTCCCTCCGTTCTTCCTGCCGCCGGTCAACTTCGACGCGCTCTACGAGCGCTCGCGGCAGGAGCAGGCGGCCCGCCAGCAGGCCGCGGCCGCCGCCCCGTCCACCCCGGTCAACTGACCGGGCCCGGCGCGCCGGGCATGGCGATCTGCGTCATCGGGGCCGGCTCCTGGGGCACGGCGCTCGCGATCCAGTTCGCGCGCGCCGGCCGTCCCACGGTATTGTGGGGGCGCGCCGAGGACGAGCCCGAGCGGCTCGCCCGCGAGCGCGTCAACGCGCGCTACCTGCCCGGCGCCGAGTTTCCACCCGCGCTCACCGTCGAGCCGGATCTCGCCAGGGCTGTCGCGAGCACGGAGGACGTGCTCGTCGTCGTGCCTTCGAGCGCGCTGCGCGCTGTGCTCACCGACCTCAAGCCGCGCCTGCGTCCGGGCGCGCGCGTGGCGTGGGCCACCAAGGGCTTCGAGCTCTCCACCGGCAATCTGCCGCACCAGGTCGCGCGAGAGGTGCTCGGCCAGGAAGTGCCTGTCGCGGTGCTGTCCGGGCCGACCTTCGCGAAGGAGGTCGGCATCGGCCTGCCCACCGCGATCGCCTGCGCCTCGCCCGACGAGAACTTCGCGCTCGAGCTCGCCCGCAGCATTTCGACCCAGCACCTGCGCGCCTACACCCAGCCGGACATCATCGGCGTGGAGGTCGGCGGCGCCGTGAAGAACGTCATCGCCATCGCGACCGGCGCCGCGGACGGCATGGGCTTCGGCGCCAACGCGCGCGTGTTCCTGATCACGCGCGGCCTCGCCGAGATGGTTCGGCTCGGCACCGCGCTCGGCGCCCGGCGCGAGACCTTCATGGGCCTCACCGGTCTCGGCGACCTCGTGCTCACCTGCACCGACGACCAGTCACGCAACCGGCGCTTCGGGCTGGCGGTCGCGAAGGGCAAGGGCATGGACGAGGCCATCCGCGACATCGGCCAGGTGGTCGAGGGCTACCACGCCGCCCGCGCCGTGCGCGAGGTCGCCACGCGCCACGGCGTGGACATGCCCATCTGCGAGCATGTCTACCGCGTGATCTACGAGGGCCTCGACATCACCCGCGTGGTCGAGACTCTCATGAGCCGGGCGGTGTCGAAGGAGTGACGGGCCCCGCCGCCATTCGGATGCAGTTTCCATCAAGCCGGGCGATCTCGACATCCAACGACTCAGCGCATCTGTCGTAGCTGCGCAGATGGCTGACACGGCAACCACGGAACATGACCGTGGCCGCCGCGGTCTGTTCGAACCACCCGCTTCGACACACTGAGACTGCGCGCCGGCCAGTGGAGCCGCGACATCCGGCATGGGCCAGAGCGTCTGTGCAGTGCGTCACCGGAAGTGTTTCGACAGCAGCGTATGCATCTTCCGGCATGCCTGATCTTCGCTTGTCAGCACTTCGAGTTGGCGGCGCACTCCGCGCTCGTAGTGCTCAATCACCCAGTCGGCACCCATCCTGCGGAGAATCAGCCCTTCATACTCAGGCGATGAGCCGTTGATGCTGTAGACGGCGGGGTCGAAGCCTTCCGCCACAAGCAACGCCTTGAGTTCCAGCACGTTCATGGAATCCTCTTGAGAAAACCCTGCTGAATCAGTGTCTCGATAGGGTGAGCAAGCTCGTACTGAATACCGCCGCCCGGTTGGCCGAACCAGGGTGCCGCAGCTCCTTCTCGCACCGGCAACGGGCGAAGGACCTCGTACTGGCGCAGTGGCGCAGTGACAGCTTGTGGAGGCAGTGCCCGTGCCCCGAAGGGCGTCCCGGCCGGCGATGCGAAGGTCCCGAGTTCAGAGCCATAGCGATCAATCCGTGACCCGGGCTTCAAAACACCCCGGGTCGGCGGGCCCATGAAACCACGAGACGGCGGCCAGTACGTCTGAAGTGCCTTGCTGCCGCTCCCCGCCCCGCTGCGTAACTGTACTGCCGCAGCCACCAGCGGAGCACCGAGAAGACCGGTGTCTGGCCCGACCAAGACGCCCGTGGCAGTATTGGCAAGGTCAAAGGCAATCAGCGTGTAGCCGATCCACTCGAGTGTCCTGGCTGCGTAGTAGTCCGCACCGCGCGCTGGAAACTCCGCGGACGGTGACAGACTCACGGAAGCCACGGTGCTGATGGGCGCCGGCGGCCCGACATCCCGGCCC
Source organism: Gammaproteobacteria bacterium (assembly GCA_037443885.1). GTDB lineage: Bacteria > Pseudomonadota > Gammaproteobacteria > Steroidobacterales > Steroidobacteraceae > SG8-30. The sequence goes on from JBBINN010000001.1 coordinate 20,744, forward strand.
GAGGAGCGGCACGCCATCGCCGACCCGTCCTGGCCGCAGGGGTCGCGCTCCCAGGCGCTCACCGGCTGGCCGAGGCTGCCGGAGCGCATCCAGGCTCCCCACAGCTCGCCCCAGGCGATCCCGAAGCTCTGCCCGTCGCGCAACCCGTGCACGTTCACCTGCGCGCAGCGGCCCTGCTCCATCAGGCAGGGAACCTCCTCCGTGTAGCCGGTTGGGTCGACGATCGAGAGCGGGTTGTTCCACGCGTACGAGTACCGGTTGAGGTCCTGGCCCCAGTACGGCGCCTGAATCACCGGGTCGGGGCTCAGGAAGCGGCCGATGACCGGGTCGTAGACCCGACCGCTCATGTGCACGAGGCCGATGTGATCCAGCTGCTCGTGGCCGGTAAAGCCGAGGCGCGTCGTGCGGGCCGCCATGAGGATGTCGCCGCTGCCCGGTGCACTGCTCCAGTCCGCTGCACGGCGCTTGCCGAACGCGTCGAAGCTGGTGGCCAGTGCCACGACGCCGCTCGAATCGACGATGCGGTCCGTGCTGCCGAGGGCATCCTGCGTCAGCAGCCAGGTCTGGGCAGCAACGCCTGCGTTTGACCGGAGGTGCAGCGCCGCCATGCCGCCTGGGCTCGGCACGTAGTGCCGCCACGTCGTCGTCGACCCGCGCGTGACCTTCTCCATCAGGCCGCCGAGGTAGATCGTCGTCTCGTTCGTCCCGCCCCAGGTCGCGACCTGCTTCCAGCGCTGCCGGTCCGCGCCGTACCAGAACATGCTGCCGGTTCCGCCCTGGCCTTCGATGAGACGTGGCAGGTTGTAGCTGGTCCAGCTGACCCGGGCGCCGTTGCGCGAGGTCATGTTGCCGTTGGCGTCGTAGGCGTAGCGGTACGCCCCCGCGGCGGTCACGGCGTGCTTCCTGGCTTGGTCATAGGCGTAGCTGCCGACGTCCGAGCGCGAGGTCGGGTTGCCGGCAAGGTCGTAGGCCAGATCCAGTGTCAGCACGCCGTTTCGGCGCACGTCGTCGAGGCGCCCGAGCGCGTCGTAACTGAAGCTTTCGGTGATGCCGCGATTGAGGTCCTTGCGCTCGACCATGTTGCCTTGCGCATCCCAGCGCCAGGCCAGGTTCTGCTGGGCCGAGCCGCCGCCGATGCCGGCCTGGCGGTACTCGATCTCGCCGGTCGCGGGATTCACTCCCGTGATGACGCGCAGGTTCGCGCCGCGTGTCTCGTCCAGCACCCGGCCAGCCGCATCTGCCGCCTCGAGTTTCCAGAAAGTATTCGCGGGCGCGTTGTAATCGCGGATCCGCGTGAGCTGCCCGTGGGCGTACTCGTAGCCGAGCCTCAGGCGATAACCCGTATCGATCGCCGGATAGGTCAGCGAATCGAGCTGCCCCATCGCGTTGTAGCCATAGGAGAAATCGTGCCGGACGTCGGCGTACAGCATCTGCCGCGACAGGCGGGACAGGGCGTCGTAGACATACTGCTCGGCGTAGCCGGGGCCCACGACCTGCCGGAGGCGGCCCGCCACGCGTGAGCTGGCCGTGTTGTCGGCAGGCAAGCCCCAGGTCCAGGTCGTGGTTCCTTCGGGCTCGCTGCGGGTCAGCGGCCGCGACAGCAGGTCGTACGTGTAGGCGACCTGCTGTCCCAGGGCGTCGCGCTGCGCGACGAGTTCACCCAGCGCATTCGGCGTGAACGTCCACTGACCGAGAGCCGCGTCGGCCTGGGAGACCTTCATGCCGCGCAGGTTCCAGCCGAGTGTGGCCACGGTATCGCCGTAGGCGTCGACGACCTGCAGCAGCCGGCCTGCGGCGTCGTAGCGGTAGCGCATCTCGCCGCCGGCGGTGTCGACGGCGCTGACCACATCGCCCCACGCAGTCGCCGTGCGCGTGCTGGAGCGGCCGAGGGCGTCGCGCTCCGTCAATGCGAGTCCGCGATACTCGACACCCCTGGAACGCTGGAGCGCTCCCGAAGCCGCGTGAAGCCCCACGCCAGTCGGCCGGTCGAGCAGATCGTAGGCGAACTGGAGGTGCCCGGCCGCAGCGCCCTGCCAGTGCGGCAGGTTCTCGCGCAGCAGCCGTCCGCGCGCATCGAAGCGGCGCGATCGAGTGGACAGCGCGCCGCTGGCCTGCTGCTCGCGGTGCACCACCCAGCGGTCGAGGGAATCGAAGGACCGCTCCTCGAACCACTGCGTGACTGCTGAAGGCGACTGCTCGGACCGCCGCAGCCGGTAGCGCGCGGCGGGATCGCCGCAGTCCGTGCCGGCGGCGCAGTCGGACAGGGTGATCACGGTGCGCGTGCGGTCCGGCCGCAACTCCGTCGCCGGCCGTCCAAGCGCGTCGTACGTCCAGCTCGTCACGAGGCCGTTTGCGTCGGTCCGGGAGAGAAGCAGGCCGCGTCCTGCATCCCACGCCAGGCGTTCCACCTGCGACAGCGGATCCGTGATCGCGGCAGGCGCCGATCCGCGCGCACCCCAGTCGATGCGCGTGGTTCTAGGCGGCATTCCGGCGCCGGTCACGGCCACCGACGAAACGTTGCCGAAGGCGTCATAACCGAGCGCCGTGCTCAGCTGCCACTGGTTGCTGGCGGGCTCCAGCTGCTGCTGCGTCGGCCGGCAACGCAGGCTGTCCCAGGACATGGCGGCGGTGCGCGTGAGTGCGTTGCCGCCCGCGAGCGTGTGGCTCTCGATCAGCTGCGCGCCGAGCGGCCGCCCCAGGCACCACTGGGCGCTGTCGTTCAGGACACCGGTGTGCAGCAGTCGCTGCGTGCGCGAGGCGCCGGCGTTGTGGCCCGTGGCGTGCTCGGTGGTGGACCAGCTGGCGTCGAGCACGAGCCCGGAGTTCGCGTCCACCTGCGCGACCGAGTACGCGCGCGTCGTGTGGTGGACGCCGTCGTAGGCACCGCCGGCCTCGAAGTATCGCTCGGTGGACGATGACAGGTACGGGCGCCGCCGCATGGCGGCATCGCTCCCGAGGGCAAGCTGCGCGTACAGCCAGCTCTTCTCCACGATGGCCCGGCCCGACGCCTGGCGCAGCGTTCGCGCCTGCGGCAGGCCCGTGTACGGAAAGTCCTGGCGCCAGGATTCCTCCGTGCGCAGCGTCGCGCCGGCCGTCGTGTCCGTGGAAACGCGGAGGGCGAAGCCGAGGCTGCCGCGACCCTGCTGGTCGAAGCGCAGTCCCTCGTAGGCATAGCGCGTCGAGCGGGCGTTGCCGCTGCCGTCGCTCAGCGTAAGCGCCACGACAACCGGCCGCGCGTCCTGAACGTCGCGCTGTGGCCAGGAAGCACCCGAGGCGCGGGTATAGGCCTCGGGCCGGGTCAACGGCGCGTAGTCGAAGGCCGCAGACGCCCCGAAGCCGTCGGTCACGGAAGCCAGCAGGTCGGGGCGTGGTCCAGCGTGCAGCCTGTAGCGCAGCTCGCCCGCCCCGATTGCCAGCAGGTCATCGAGTCCGTCGCCGTTGACGTCCGCGAAGACGGTGCTGCCGAGGGTCCCGAGCGCGATGCCGGTGCTCGCGACCGGCAGGAAGCGATCGCCGGCAGACAGCATGACCTGCCACGTGCTGGCGCCGCGCAGCAGCAGGTCCTGCTGGCCGTCGCCGTTCCAGTCGAGAACCTGTGCAGGCAGGCTGCCGGACCAGGCCGGGCCTTCGACCTCGGGCGCGGCCCACGCCAGGCCACCGCAGGAGCCGTAGCGGACGCGCCACCGTCCGCTGAAGTGACGATAAGCGAGGTCGGTGCAGTCGTCCCCGTTCAGATCCAGCGGCAGTGCGCCCGCGGGCTGGCCGTCGAAGCCTTCGCTCGAAACGCCGCTCGCGGTGATGCGCGCGACCGAGTAGCGCTCGTCCATCAGCAGGTCCTCGCGGCCATCGCCGTCGAGATCGATGCGCTGCCCCGGCTGGCCAAGGAAATACCCGCCCTCCGGCCACTCGTAGCCGGTGTGCGTGCCCTGCTCGTAGACCGTCACGGGCGTCGGCGAGAAGCCGCCGCCGGGCAGCGCATATCTGACCCTGACGGCGATGTCCTGCGAATGCCCGACCAGCTCCGACCATGCGATGTCGCCGCGACCGTCGCCGTTGAGGTCGACGCCGCGGAAATCGATGTAGCTGCCGGCCGTGTAACCCGTGTGGATCGGTGACCCGGGGCCGCTGGCGGTGCCCGGAATCACGCTCCACTGGTTCGTCGCCGTGAGGGTCAGCAGGTCGGCGCGGCCGTCGCCGTCGTAGTCGAAGGGCACGCCGGGACGTTGCGCGAGGATGCCGGCGTTCACCTCCGGCCCGAGACCGTTCGGCCCGCCGAGACGGTAGCGCAGCGTCGAGGACCCGCTCGCGCCCGAGGTCCACAGCAGGTCGTCGTGGCCGTCGCCGTTGATGTCGGCGGTGATCCAGTACGGCAGCAGGTCGCCGGCGGGCGCCGAAGAAATCGTCAGCGGCACGGCTGCCTCCGGACCCAGGCCGGGTACGCCGTCCTGCCACTGCAGCGTCGTCGGCGCGAGGCAATCGCTGCCGCCGACGCCGCATTCCTGGATCGAGGCGAGCCGGCTTCGGCCGGCAGAGGACAGCGCAGGTTGGTAGCTCAGGTCATAGCGACGGACGAGCTGTCCCTCGTGGAGCACGTCGACGCGATCCAGCCGCACGACCTGCCGGACGGGCGTGCCCGCGACGTAGGTGAGGTCCACCTCGCCCGCCGGCCGCGATTCCCACACGAACCGCACCTCATGGGACGTCGCGATCCCGAGGGAGGGATTGCCGTTGTACCTGACCGACTCGATCCGGTGGCTGAACCGCGCTGCGTCCTCCAGATAGCGGAAGTCGACGACATTACCGGCACGGTCGCGGATGCGGTTGAGCGCCCAGGTGCGCGGCGTCGCCACGCCGGAGACGACCCGGCCGCCCGCGTCGATGCGCGAGTCGGCCGTCGCGCCGTACTCGAGGACGCGGCCATCGGCCGACTCGACGGTGAAGTGCTGCGGGCCGGCGCCGGCAGCGCCGTGGGCGCGGATCCGCGCGTAGGACTCGATCTCGGTGCGGTACTCGCTGCCGACCGTGCCGTAGGCCGCCCCGTTGACCACGACGAGACGCTGGCCGTCGAGACAGAAGCGATCCTGCAGGGAGTACTGAACGGGCGCCGCAGCGCCGTCCTGCGCATCGGTGCGCGGGCAGCGGCTGATCTGGGACAGTCCGCCCAGCGACCAGCCGACGCCCAGCAGCCCACCGTGCTGGTTGTGGCGGTAGTCGAGCGACAGCGCGGGGGTCAGCCCCGCCGTCCCCGGCGGCAGCGCGAGCGGGACGGAATACGCAGCAGCGCCGGCCGGCGTCACCCAGGCCACGCCGGGTGTGCGACCCACGGCGGCGGCGGCCAGCAGCGGGAACATCATCAGGAGCGCGCCGAGGAGCGGCAGTGCGCGTTGTGTCGTCGTGTTCATGCGACCTCCCTGTCGCCTGTACCCGGCCGGCCGTGGCCAGGTCGTGGGCCGACTCTAGGGCGGCCACGGGACGCCGCCGCGGGAGCACGCGCGTTTTCGCATCAAGGCGTGAGAAAGGCGCCGGACCGCCGGGCCCGGCTCAACCGGATCCGGGAAAGCCCAGCTGGCGCCAGGCCTCGAAGATGACCACCGCCACCGAGTTCGAGAGGTTCACGCTGCGGTTGCCGGGCCGCATGGGCAGGCGCAGCACGCGTTCCGGCGGAAAGCGGGCCAGCACCTCCGGCGGCAGGCCGACGGTCTCCCGGCCGAACAGGAAAGCGTCGCCGGCCTCGAACCGTTCCTCGGTGTAGAGCCTGCGGCCGGTGGTCTCGACGGCGAACACGCGCCCGCCGGCGGCCGCGAGCGCGGCGTCGAGGTCAGCGTGCTGCCGGACGCGCGCCATCTCGTGGTAATCGAGCCCGGCCCGGCGCACCTGGGCGTCATCCACCGTGAAGCCGAGCGGGTGCACCAGGTGCAGGCTGCAGCCAGTGTTGGCGCACATGCGGATGACGTTGCCGGTATTGGGCGGGATCTCCGGCTGGTGCAGGATGACGTGGAACATGTCGCGGCCCCCGGCGCGGTAAGATACACGTCGCGCCACAGACCTGCGGCGTGCCCGCCCCCGAGGACTGCATGTTCGAGAAGCTCGAGACGCTGCCGCCGGATCCGATCCTGGGCCTAGCGACGGCCTTCCGCGAGGATCCGTCACCCGACAAGGTCGACCTCAGCGTCGGCGTCTACCGCAACCGCGCCGGCCTGACGCCCGTGATGGAGGCAGTCCTCGCGGCGGAGCGTGACCTGATCGCGCAGCAGTCCACGAAGTCCTATCTGCCGCCGGCCGGCGCGCCCGCCTTCCGCGAGGAGATCTTCCGCCTCGTGCTCGGCGATGCGGCTGCGGGGCTGCGGCCGCGGGCCGCGGTGATCCAGGCGCCGGGCGGCTGCGGTGCGCTTCGACTCGGCGCAGAGCTCGTTCACCGCGCACAGCCGGGCGCCACCGTGCTGCTCGGCGACCCGACCTGGCCGAACCACGGCCCGCTGCTCGCCGGCGGCGGGCTCACGCTCACGCGCCACGCCTACTACGACACCCGCCGCCACGCCGTGGACCTGCAGCCGATGCTCGATGCGCTCGACCGCGCGCCGGAGGGCACGCTTGTCCTGCTGCAGGCCTCCTGCCACAACCCGACGGGTGCCGATCCGGACGAGGCGCAGTGGCAGGAGATCCTGGAGACGGTCGCTCGCCGCCGCCTGGTGCCGTTTTTTGACATCGCCTACCAGGGCCTCGGCGACGACCTCGACAAGGATGCCTTCCCGATCCGCGAGGCCGCGCGCCGCGTGCCCGAGGTGATCGTCGCCGTGTCCTGCTCCAAGAGCTTCGGGCTGTACCGCGAGCGCACGGGGGCGCTCCTCGTCATCGGCGACGATGCCGCGCACGCGCGCGCCATCGAGAGCCAGGCCAACAAGGCCGCGCGCGCGATGTACTCCATGCCGCCCGGCCACGGCGCCCTGATCGCGGAGCGCATCCTCGGCGACGCGACGCTGGCGGCGGCCTGGCGCAAGGAGCTGGCCGGCATGGCCGCCCGCCTGCGGTCGCTGCGCCAGGCCTTCGTGGCGGCCGTGCACGCTGCGCGGCCCGGCGTGGACATCGGCTGGCTCGCGGGCCAGCGCGGCATGTTTTCGTTGCTCGGCCTCTCCGCCGAGGCGGTCCGCGAGCTTCGGGAGCGCCACCACATCTACATGGGCCTCGACAGCCGCGCGAACATCGCGGGTCTTTCGGAGGACAACGTCGGCCGCGTGGCCGGGCTGGTCGCGCCGCACCTGCGATGAAGCATCTGCCGCGGAACAGGGGACAGTCCCCATCTCCGGAGGGCAGGAATGTCCACTGAGCTCTCGGTCGACTTCTGCGGGCTCGAGCTCGCCTCGCCGATCGTTCTGCTCTCCGGCTGCGTAGGCTTCGGCGAGGAGTACACGCGCGTGGAGGGCTTCTCGAACACGGACGTCGGCGCGATCGTGCTCAAGGGCACGACCGGCCAGCCGCGGCTCGGCAACCCGCCACACCGCGTCACAGAGACGGCGATGGGCATGATCAACGCCATCGGCCTGCAGAACCCGGGCGTGGACCACGTCGTCCGCCACATTCTGCCGACGCTCGACTTCAGCGAGACGCGCTTCTTCGCCAACGTCTGCGGCTCGACCATCGACGAGTACGTGGAGGTGACGCGCCGCTTCGACGACTCGCCCATCGACGCGATGGAGATCAACATCTCCTGCCCGAACGTGAAGGAGGGCGGCGTCCAGTTCGGGAACTACCCCGAGATGTCGGCGCGCGTCGTAGAGGCCTGCCGCAAGGCGACGAAGAAGCCGCTCATCACCAAGCTGTCGCCGAACCAGACCGACATCCGCGAGAACGCGCGACGCTGCATCGAAGCCGGCAGCGACGCGCTGTCCGTGATCAACACCATCTCGGGGATGGCGGTGGACGTCAGGACGCGGCGCCCGGTGATCGGCAACGTGCAGGGCGGGCTGTCGGGCCCGGCCATCAAGCCGATCGCGCTGCTGAAGGTCTTCCAGGTGGCCGAGGTCGCGAGACCGCACGGTGTGCCGATCATCGGCCAGGGCGGCATCTGCTCCGCCGCCGACGCGCTCGAGTTCATCATCGCCGGCGCCACGGCGGTCGGCGTCGGCACGGCGCTCTTCTACGACCCCTTCGCGTGCAGGCGCATCAACGAGGGCATCGCCGCCTACCTGCGTGACCACGGCTTCGACTCGGTCCAGGCGCTGTGTGGCAGCCTCGACACGGACAGGAAGCTGCCATGCGGAGTGTAGTGTGCTGAGGCTCCGCCCGCATCTCGCGGAATCGATCGAGCGGCGCGTGTGTCAGGCGTCTCGCGCCACGATCACGTGGCGGGCCGGTCCGGCAGCTCCTTCTGGTACTCCACGGCCGTCGGGTAGGCAAAGTCGATCCCGCGTTCGCCGAACGTCTCCAGCAGACGCAGGTTGATCGCCTGCTGGATGTCCATGAAGGTGCCGTACGCCGGGTCAAGGACGAAGTAGACCGCCTCGAAGTCGAGCGAGTACGCGCCAAACGACGCGAAATGGGCCCGGTCGAAGCGGGTGTTCGGCTGCTCGCGGATCAATGCCTCGAGGATCCGCGGCACCTCGGCGACCTTGTCCCGCGGGGTTTCGTAGGTGATGCCGACCCGGAACAGGGCGCGACGCTCGTACAGCAGGCCGAAGTTGTGCACCCGGCTGGAGAGCAGGTCTGCGTTCGACATGACCACCTGCTCGCCGCTGATGGAGCGCAGGCGGGTGCTCTTGATGCCGATGTGCTCGACCGTGCCCCGCTCCTCGCCGACGACGAGGAAGTCGCCGACTTTGAAAGGCTTGTCGAGGGCGATCGAGAGCGACGCCAGGAGGTCGCCGAGTACCTTCTGCACGGCAAGCGCGATCGCGATGCCGCCGACGCCGAGGCCGGCGATCAGCGCCGTCACGTCGATGCCGAGGTTCGCGAGCAGCAGCAGCCCGGCGAGCACCCACACGGCAGCGATGCCGACGAACTTCAGGATGTTCATCGACGCGGCGCTCTCCTTCGCCGCCTCCGGGTCGCGCCGCAGGCGCCGGTCCACGAAGAAGCGCACCGTGGCGCTGCCCCACAGCGCGACCTGCAGCCACACGATGAGCTGGACGCTGCCCCTGATCCACCTGTTGAACTGGTCCGGGACTGCCAGCCACTGGACGGCCAGGTAGACGGCGACGATGACGAGGAAGATGCGGGTGGTCCGCCTGAGCAGGTCGAGGACCAGCTCGAGCGGCGCGCTGGACTGCTCCGGCGAGAGCTTCTGCAGGCGGCGTGTGACGAAGCGCGTGATGATCGGCAGCACCGTGAACCACAACGCGAACTGCAGCAGCGCCTTGGTCCAGGCAGCCAGGTCGTTGCCGAGGATGACTTGGCGGCCGAGCTCTTCGAGTTCGTTCATCCGGGATCCGACGGTGTTTACGGGGGGGGGGGGGGGGCCCCCGCGGCTGACGCGGTCGGCGCAGCGGACCGGGGCATTGTAGCGGCGCGAGCCGGCACGCGCTGCCCCGGACACAGGACACACGCCGATGGCGCTTCGAGGCACATCAGCGGGCGGGCTGGCCACCAGGACCGGCCCCTGCCGCCCGTCGAATAGGCCGCCACCGCGGCATCGATCGGCGCTGGAGGTCGCGGCTTCGGGGGCGTACTGGACGCGGCGAGCTCCGGATTAGGTCAAACGGGCTCCCTGGCCGGCACGCCGATTTGCGACCTGCTGCGCAACTGCGATACCGTCGCCGGGCGAGATCGCCGCGGGAAGGCAGGCGATGCGGGAGTCGGCGGCAGACCGCGCAGGTAAGCGCGGCAGTTGCTCCAAGGCTTCCTCATCGTTGCGCCACGCCAGCGGCGAGGCACAACAACCAAGGGGAAGCCTCCAATGATCATCCGGAGAATCGCCATCTCGGCGGCGGCTGCGTGCGGTGCGGTCGTCATGGCTTCGGCCGCGACCGACGTATCGGCCGCGGATCGAACAAATCGCGCGGATCGCGCACTGCCAGCGTCGATCGAGGCGCTGCGACTCGCTCAGCCGGTAACCTCCACCGGCAACAGCGTCTCCCGGGTCGAACCCGCCCTGCTGAGCGCCACCGGGACCCAGCAGGTGCTGGTGCGTCTGCGCACAATGCCCGCCGCACGCGTGGACGAGTCGCTTCCCGCCGACCAGGTCATGCAGCGCGAACGCGTGCGCCTCGAACAATCACAGTTCCGTAACCGAACGGCACGCAACGCGCCGCGCGCGCGCACGCTCGCGAATGTGGAAAACGTGCTGAACGGCGTGTTCATGGAGGTGGATGCCGCGCAGATCCCGGTGCTCGCGGCCGATCCCGCCGTGGAACGCATCTCGCGCGTCGTGGACTACCGGCTCGACCTTGCCGAAACAGTGCCTTACGTACGCCAGCGGACGGATGGCGCACTGCCTTTCACCGGCCGCGGCGTGACCGTGGCCGTCATCGACTCGGGCATCGACTTCACGCACGCGGCCTTCGGCAGCCCCGGCACGCCTGAGTTCTACCAGGAGTGCTACGCGCAGCGGGACGTCGCGCCGACGGGCCAGTGCGCGAAGTTCTTCGGACCTCGTGCGCCGAAGGTCATCGGCGGCTACGACTTCGTAGGCGAGGCGTGGCCCAATGGCCCGCTCGCGCCAGACCCGAACCCGATCGACAATGGCAACGCGGCAACGGGCGGCACCGGACACGGCACGCATGTCGCGGACATCATCGCCGGCCGCCAGGGCGTGGCGAGGGACGCGCGGCTCGTCGCGATCAAGGCCTGCAGCGCCGTCGGTTCCTCCTGCAGCGGGATCGCGCTGATCCAGGCCCTCGAGTTCGCGGTGGACCCGAACGGCGACGGCAACTTCAGGGATCGCGTGGACATCATCAACATGTCCCTCGGCGCCCCCTACGGCCGCCCCTTCGACGATGACCTGGCCTTCGCGGTGGACAGCGCCACGGCGCTGGGTGTGCTGACGGTCGCGTCGGCAGGCAACAGCGCCGACAAACCCTATGCGACCGGCACGCCGTCCGCGGCGACCACCGCCCTGGCCGTCGCGCAGACGGCTGTCCCCAGCGCGGTCCAGCCGCTGATGCGTATTCTCTCCCCGGCCAGCATCGCGGGGACCTTCCCTGCGGTCTTCCAGCCGTGGTCCGCGCCGTTGAGTGCGGCCATCGAAGCCCCGGTGCAGTTTGGGGACGGCGCGGGCGGCAACACCCTCGGCTGCGACCCGTTCGCGCCGGGCTCGCTCGCGGGCAAGATCGTTCTCGTGGATCGCGGCACCTGCTCTTTCAGCGTCAAGGCCGCCAACGTCAGCGCGGGTGGCGGACTCGCCAGCATCATCGGCCTCGTGGCGCCGGGCGACCCCTTCGAGGGCGGCTTCGGCGGCGGTGACGTGACGACCCCGAGCTACATGGTCAGCCAGGCCGTCGCCAACCGGCTGCGCAGCGGCCTGCCGAACACGGTCGTCCGCTTCGACCCCACCGAGGCCATTCCGCTCGTGATGAGCATGGTGGGCAGCTCCTCGCGTGGGCCGCAGCACGCGCCACGACACCTCATCAAGCCCGAGATCGGCGCGCCAGGGGCGTCCGTATCGGCCATCGCGGGCAGCGGCAGCGGGACGCGGGCATTCGGCGGCACTTCCGGGGCGGCCCCGATGGTGGCGGGCGCCGCGGCCGTGGTGCTCGAAGCCACCGGTGGCACGAAGACGACACCCCATGGCACCCCGCCCGGCAAGGCCTTCGGCCACGGCCTGCGGCCGATCGAGGTCAAGGCGCTGCTGATGAACAACGCCGAACCCAACATTCGCAACGATGCCCTCACGGGCACGCTCGCGCCCATCACGCGAATCGGCGCAGGCGAGCTTAGGGTGCGCGATGCCGCCTACGCGCCGGTCGCGGCCTGGGACGCGCGTGGGTCGCAGGCGGCGCTTAGCTTCGGCTTCGTGGACGTCTCGAGGGACAAGGTGACGCTCGAGCGCACCGTGCGCGTACGCAACTACGACAATCCCGGGCGCAGCTATAGAGTCACGCCGACCTTCCGTTTCAAGGATGACGAGGATAATGGCGCCGTGACGGTCAGCGCGCCGAAGTTCGTGACCGTCGGTCCTGGCCGCGGTCGCGACACGCTGTTCACGGTGCGCCTGACCATCGACGGCGCCAAGCTACGCGGCAACTTCATGAGTTCGGGCAGCCAGGGCGCGAATCCAGCCGCGCTGACCACGAACGAGTACGACGGCTACCTCGTGCTCGACGACGGCAGGCACCAGCTGCAGCTCCCCTGGCACGTGCTGCCGCGCAAGGCGGCGCGCGTGGTGCCGAGCACCACCGCACTGGTGCCTGGCAGCCTCCCGCAGGTGATCGGTCTCAACAACACGGGCGTCGGCACCGCGCAGAACGATGTATACGCCTTGATCGCGACCGCGCCTCGGTTGCCGATTGGCGGTCGCGGCGAGGAGGAGCCGACGCCGTCCATCCGGGCGGTGGGCATCAACACGTTCCCGGTACCGGCGGGTTTCTGCTCGGCGGCCCCGTCGTTCCTGTGGACGTTCGCAGTGAACACTTGGGTCCGGCAGGAGCACCTGCTTCCTGTCAGCCACCTGCTTTTCCTCGACACGGACCGCGATGGCGTGGACGACTTCGTCGTGCTCAACCGGGATGCCTCCGGGCTCGGCACGATTTCGGACGGCCGCCAGCTCAGCTGGGTGCTCAACCTCCGCACGGGGGCAGCGAACGCGTTCTTTTTCGCGGAGCACTCGACCAACACCGGCAACACAGTGCTTACCATCTGCGGCGAGCAGATCGGCATGAACGCCGCGAACCTGCTCAATACCCGCGTCAACATGGACGTGATCGCCCAGGACTTCTATTTCGGCGGGCCGGGAAGCGAGGTCACCGGCCTCACGGTGACCCCGCTTGGCGAGCGCTTCTATGGCGAGGCGAACGATGTACCCGGCAGGACCAACGATCCGCAGGGCCTCAGGGCATTTGACTTCGACCCCTTCCCCGGCAACTCGCCGGAGCTCGGCCTGATGCTCATCACCAACGGCGACCGCGGCGCGGGCAACCGCGGCGGCGCGACGAAGGACACGGAGGCGCTCCTGTTGCTCGCTCCCTGAGGAACCTGCCGTCCGCTTGAATCGGGCCTCCCCCTAACGGGGGAGGCCCTTTTCTCTGGAAGTCTCGCAGACGAAGAACTGGCCGCTCGCGCGGGCGCGGTAGTCGAGCTGCTGCTCGCCAGCCTGCAGCACCACCCAGTAGCCAGGCTCGAGCGCCTGCGTGTAGACGACATCCGGCTTCGGGCAGCCGAGCGACCCGTCGCTCCAGGTGACGGCCTCGGCGCGGACCACTTCGAGGCTGGCCGCCTCGACGCCGAGCCGCCCGGCGGCGTCCGCCCTGATGCGCTCGAGGAGCTCCTCCGGCACTTCGCCGGTGACGGCCAGCTGCGCCCCCGGCGTCTCGACCCGCTCGAGCCGCCCAAGCCGCTCGCGCGCCGCTTCCTCGCGAAGCGCCGGATCGCGCTCAGCCGCGGCCGGTGGCGGGGGGGTCTCCTCCGCCCCCGAGCCCGGGCCCGTGCAGCTGGCCAGCCCCAACAGCGAAATCAGTGCGATCGTGGGGCGCATGTGCTGGCCTCCTTTGCCAGACGGGGGACCCCATTCAATCATCCATCCCCAGCTCGCGCATCTTGCGCGTCAGCGTGTTGCGACCCCAGCCCAGCAGTTTCGCGGCCTCCTGGCGCCGGCCCTCGCATTTCGCGAGCGCGACCTGGATCAGCGTGCGCTCGAACTCGGGCACGGCCAGGTCGAGCAGCGGCGCGCCACCCGGCGCCTCGAGCTGCCCGCGCGCCCAGGCCTCGAGCTCCCGGCTCCACTCTGACAGCGCCGCCCTGCGCGCCCCGGCGCCGCCGAGGTCGGGGGGGATGTCCTCGACGCGGATCTCGCGCCCGGGCGCGGAGACGGTCAGGCGGCGCGTGGCGTTGACCAGCTGGCGCACGTTGCCGGGCCAGTTGAAGCCCGCGAGTGTGGCCGCGGCCGCCGGCGCGAGCGTTTTGCGCTCCACGCCGAGCTCCTCGGCGGCCGCGGCAAGGTAGTGGCGCAGCAGCTCGGGGATGTCCTCGCGGCGGGCCCGCAGCGGCGGGATGGCGATGCGGATGACGTTCAGGCGGTGCAGCAGGTCCTCGCGGAACAGGCCCTGCGCGACGCGTGCCTCGAGGTCCTGGTGGGTGGCGGCGATCACGCGCACGTCCACGCGGATGGGAGTGTTGCCGCCGACGCGATAGAACTCGCCCTCGGCGAGGACCCTGAGCAGCCGGGTCTGCAGCGCGAGGGACATGTCGCCGATCTCGTCGAGGAACAGCGTGCCGCCGTCGGCCTGCTCGAAGCGCCCGCGCCGCAGCGCCTCGGCGCCGGTGAACGCGCCCTTCTCGTGGCCGAAGAGCTCGGACTCGAGCAGCTCGGCGGTGAACGCGGAGGTGTTGAGCGCGATGAAGGGCTTGGCCGCGCGCGGGCTGTGGCGATGCAGGGCACGCGCGACGAGCTCCTTGCCCGTGCCGGACTCGCCGGTAATCAGTACCGTCATGCTCGAGCGCGACAGGCGACCGATGGCGCGGAACACTTCCTGCATGGCGCGCGCCTGCCCGAGGATCTCCGGGATTCCGCGGGTCGCCGGCTCGATGCTCGCGCTGGTGCCGACCTGCGCCGCGGCGCGGCGCACCAGCGCCACCGCCTGGTCGATGTCGAAGGGCTTGGGGAGGTACTCAAAGGCGCCGCCCTGGTACGCCGCGACCGCGCTGTCGAGATCCGAGTGCGCGGTCATGACGATCACCGGCAGCCGCGGGTGCTCGTGGCGGATCACTTCGAGCAGCTTCAGGCCGCTCTGGCCCGGCATGCGCACGTCCGTGATCAGGACGTCCGGCTCGGCGCGGCCCAGGGCGGCGAGGGCGCTCTCGGCCTGCTCGAAGGCGCGCGGCTGCATGCCGCCCTGACGCAGCGCCTTCTCCAGGACCCAGCGGATGGAGGCGTCGTCGTCGACGAGCCAGACGTCGAGGGGCTTGTTCATTGGGTCGTCTCGATGGGAAGCAGCAGGGAAAACACCGTCCGGCCCGGGTGGCTGTCGAATTCGACGATGCCGCCGTGGCGGGTCGCGAGGTCCTGGGCGACGGCGAGGCCGAGGCCGGTGCCGCCGGGACGCGCCGTCACCAGAGGGTAGAAGATCGTCTCGCCGAGCTCGGCCGGCACGCCGGGGCCGTTGTCCTCGAACTGGATGGCGGCGACGACGCGGTGGCGCGCCTCGCCGATGTTGACGTTCGTCAGCGCGCGCGTGCGCAGCATGAGCTGGCCGTGCGTGCCGAGCGCCTGCACGGCGTTGCGCGCGAGGTTCAACATGACCTGGATCACCTGGTCACGGTCCAGGCTCAAGGGGGGCAGGCTCGGGTCGTAGTCGCGCAGGATCGCGAGCGTCTGCGGCGCCTCGGCGCGCACGAGCTGGTAGACGCGGTCGAGCAGCTCGTGGATGTTGGCCGACTCGAGCTGCGGCGCGCGGGCCGGTCCGAGCAGGCTGTCCACCAGGGCGCGCAGCCGGTCGGCTTCACCGATGATCACCCGGGTGTACTCGCGCAGTTCCTCGCTCGGCAGCTCGCGCTCCAGCAGCTGCGCCGCGCCGCGCAGTCCGCCGAGCGGATTCTTGATCTCGTGCGCGAGCTGACGCGCCATGAGCCGGCTGCCCCCGAGCTGCGCGAGCAGCGCGTTGTCGCGGTGGATCCGCGTCTGCCGCGTGGTGTCGGCGATCTCCACCAGCACCCAGCCGGGGTGGCCGATGGCCGCCAGCGGCGTGAACGTGCAGTCGACCCGCAGCCGCACATCGGAGCGCGCGACGGGCACCAGTTCGCAGTCGCGCTGCGCCAGCGCATCCCCGCTCACGCGCGCACGCACGACCAGCGCGTCGAAGCGCTCGCCTGCGGCGACCAGCTCGCGCAGCCGGCGCGTGCGGGCGGTGCTTGCGCTGGTGGACAGCAGATCCTCGGCGGCGGCGTTCACGAACAGCACGCGCACGTTCTCGTCCACCACCACAACGGCCGTGGACAGCGCGTCGAGCAGCAGGCCGGTGTCGATCGGAGGGCCGCCGCGCAACGGATCAGCCGCCATGCGCGGCCTCCGGTCGGGCGCGGTCGCGGGCTAGCCCCTCGGCGGCGAGGGCCTCGGTTGCGGGCGGGGCGGCGGCGGCCGAAGGGCCGGGCCCACCGGCGGGCTGGCGACAGAGGCCTGCTGGACATGGAAGGCGATCTGCTGGCTCGTCACGACCGGGTTGCCGGACTCGTCGAGCACCGCGGCCCGAAGGAAGTGCGAGCCCCGGCGGACGTTCGTCAGCGTCGTGGACAGGCCGTTCGTCGACACGCGCCGGCCATCGAGGAATAGCGCAATCTCCTGGCCCGGCTGCAGCTCGCCGTCGAGCGCGATCGCCACCGGAACATTGGCGTCCGTCCCGAAAAAGGCTTCGTCCATCGCCGGGCTCGAAATGGAAATGGAGCGAACCGAGGGCGAAGCGGCAGGCTGCTGCCGGCGATCCGACTGGTACAGCGCCGGCGTCTCCTCCGGCTCCGGCTGGCGGGCGACCGTCCCGGTGATCGTCACCCGCTCGGCGCCGGGTCCCGGCTGGTCCGAGTAGTGCACGACGCCGTTCTTGTCTACCCACCTGTAGATCTCCTGCGACACGGCCAGCGGGGACAGGAGGGCGGCGAGGAGGATGAAGGCGAGGATGGGCATGTAAACAGCATAGCCCCGCCCGGACCCCCTGACAAAACGGGGACGGCGATCTGTGACCGCCGTCCCCGCCGCCATCCCCGGAGACGGCTCAGAGGCTGTAGTACATGTCGAATTCCACCGGGTGCGTGGACATCCGGTAGCGGGTCATCTCCTGCTGCTTCAGGCCGATGTAGGCGTCGATCATGTCGTCCGTGAACACGCCGCCCCTGGTCAGGAAGCCGCGATCCGCATCGAGGTTCCGCAGCGCCTCGTCGAGCGAGTAGCACACCTCCGGAATGTTCTTCGCTTCTTCCGGCGGCAGGTCGTACAGGTCCTTGTCCGCCGCCTCGCCCGGGTGGATCTTGTTCTGGATGCCGTCGAGACCCGCCATCAGCAGCGCCGCGAAGGCGAAGTACGGGTTCGCAGTCGAGTCGGGGAAGCGCACCTCGATGCGCCGGCCCTTCGGGTTCGACACCCAGGGGATGCGGATGGACGCGGAGCGGTTGCGGGCGGAGTAGGCCAGCATCACCGGCGCCTCGAAGCCCGGCACGAGGCGCTTGTAGCTGTTCGTGCTGGCGTTCGTGAAGGCGTTGACCGCCTTGGCGTGCCTGATGATGCCGCCGACGAAGTACAGGCAGGTCTCGGACAGGCCGGCGTACTTGTCGCCGGCGAACAGGTTCTTGCCGTCCTTCTGCAGCGAGACGTGCACGTGCATGCCGCTGCCGTTGTCACCGACGATGGGCTTCGGCATGAAGGTCAGCGTCTTGCCGTAGCCGTGCGCGACGTTCCACAGCGCGTACTTGAGGATCTGCACCTCGTCGGCCTTCTTGACCAGCGTGTTCGCGGCGACGTTGATCTCGCCCTGCCCGCCGGTCGCAACCTCGTGATGGTGTACCTCGACCTTGAGTCCGAGCTCCTCGCAAGCCATGCACATCGCAGTGCGCAGGTCCTGGAAGCGGTCCACCGGCGGCACTGGGAAATAGCCACCCTTCACCGTCGGCCGGTGGGCGAGGTTGCCGCCCTCGACCTGCGAACCGGAGTTCCACGCGCCCTGCACCGAGTCTACGTGGTAGCTGCAGCCGTTCATCTCGTTCGTCCACGTGACGCTGTCGAAGATGAAGAATTCGTTCTCGGGCCCGAACAGCGCGCCGTCGGCGATGCCGGTGGACTTGAGGTAGGCCTCGGCGCGGCGCGCCAGGGACCGCGGGTCGCGCGAGTAGCCCTGCATGGTCGAGGGCTCGATCACGTCGCAACGCAACAGGACCGTCGTCTCCTCGTAGAACGGGTCGATCACGGCCGTCGACGGGTCAGGCATGAGGATCATGTCCGACTCGTTGATGCCCTTCCAGCCGGCGATCGACGAGCCGTCGAACATCTTGCCGTCGGTGAAGAAGTCCTCGTCCACGAGCCGCGTCGGGATCGTGACGTGCTGTTCCTTGCCGCGGGTGTCGGTGAAGCGGAGGTCGCAGTACTTGACCTCCTTGTCCTTGATCAGCTTGAGAACGTCATCAGGCGTCATGAAAGTCTCCGGGGGATGTCTGGCGAAAACTCGCGCCCAGGAACCTGCTCGTTCCTGGACGCACCGGTCTCAGGGCCGGGCCCAAAATGGTGCAGGAACCGTGCCAGATAAAAGTTTCAAAAAAATCAATCACCTGTTAAAGTCTATGGGTGTCATGCAGGCACGTGAGCACTATTATAGTGCGCATCTTTCAGTCTTTGCTCCATTAGAGTGCAAAGCCGGCCGAGACGTCCAAGAATGCTCCCCCGGCCGGTGTGGCGTCCTCGTGGAAGCCACGGCTTGCGTGAGCCGGGCACGTGGCGACCGCTCCGATATACTCCGGCGCTTTGCACCGACGCAGGCCAGATGCCGATGCCCAAAGCGGCCCCGCCCCGGACCTTCCAGGACCTGATCCTCGCCCTGCAGCGCTACTGGGCCGAGCGCGGCTGCGTCATCCTGCAGCCCTACGACATGGAGATGGGGGCCGGCACGTTCCACACCGCCACCTTCCTGCGCGCGATCGGCCCGGAGCCGTGGAGCGCCGCCTACGTGCAGCCCAGCCGTCGGCCCACCGACGGCCGCTACGGCGAGAACCCCTTCCGCCTGCAGCACTACTACCAGTTCCAGGTCGTCATCAAACCCTCGCCCGAGGACATCATCGAGATGTATCTGGGCTCGCTGCGCGCGCTGGGCTTCGACCCGCTGACACACGACATCCGCCTCGTCGAGGACAACTGGGAGTCGCCCACGCTCGGTGCCTGGGGCCTCGGCTGGGAAATCTGGCTGAACGGCATGGAGATCACGCAGTTCACCTACTTCCAGCAGGTCGGCGGCCTGGACTGCCGCCCCGTGATGGGCGAGATCACCTACGGTCTCGAGCGCCTCGCGATGTACCTGCAGGGCGTCGAGAGCGTCTACGACCTCACCTGGACCGACGGCCCGCTCGGCCGCGTGACCTACGGCGACGTGTACCACCAGAACGAGGTGGAGCAGTCGAAATTCAACTTCGAGCATGC
This sequence comes from Gammaproteobacteria bacterium, assembly GCA_037443885.1. Lineage (GTDB taxonomy): Bacteria > Pseudomonadota > Gammaproteobacteria > Steroidobacterales > Steroidobacteraceae > SG8-30. Next base: position 39,996 of record JBBINN010000001.1, read on the forward strand.
CGACGTCGCGGAGTTGTTCCGCCAGTTCGAGGCGCACGAGCGCGAATGCCAGCGCCTGCTCGAGCTCGGCCTGCCGCTGCCCGCCTACGAGCGCATGCTCAAGTCCTCGCACACCTTCAACCTGCTCGATGCGCGCAAGGCGATCTCGGTGACCGAGCGCCAGCGCTACATCCTGCGCGTGCGCGCCCTCGCCCGGGCCGTCGCCGAGGCCTATCACGCCAGCCGCGAGGCGCTCGGCTTCCCGATGCTCAGGGGACTGTCCCCGCAGGGGACTGTCCCCGTTTCGGACGGAGCGCCGCGATGACCGACAAGCGCCGCGACTTCCTGGTCGAGATCGGCACCGAGGAACTGCCGCCCAAGTCGCTGCCCGAGCTGTCGCGCGCCTTCACGGAGGGCATCGCGACGCTGCTGGCGGAGGCTGGGCTCAAGCACGGCGCCATCGTTCCCTACGCCGCACCGCGACGCCTCGCCGTCTACGTGCCGCGCCTCGCGGAGCGGCAGCCCGACCAGAGGGTCGAGCGTCGTGGCCCACCGGTGAGCGCAGCTTTCGACGCGGGGGGGCAGCCGACCCGCGCCGCGACCGCCTTCGCGCAGTCCTGCGGCACCGAGGTCGCGTCGCTCGGGCGGATCACCGAGCCGAAGGGCGAGTTCCTGCACTACCGCGGCGTGCGCGCGGGCGCCGAGACCACGAGCCTGTTGCCCGGCATCGTCCAGGCCTCGCTCGACCGGCTGCCGATCGCCAGGCGCATGCGCTGGGGCACCGGCGAGGCCGAGTTCGTCCGGCCGGTGCACTGGATCGTGATGCTCTTCGGCCGCGAGGTCGTGCCCTGCACCATCCTGGGCGTACCGGCCGGTCGCCAGACCCGCGGCCACCGCTTCCACGCGCCGAAGCCGATCAACGTCAGCTCGCCGGCGGCCTACGCACGATTGCTCGAGACGCGCGGCAAGGTACTCGCGGACTTCCGCAGGCGGCTTGAGCGCATCCGCGACGCCGTCACGGCACTCGGCGTGTCGCTCGGCGGCGAGGCCATGCTCGACGACGCGCTGCTCGACGAGGTCACGGCGCTGGTCGAGTGGCCGGTTCCCGTCGCCGGCCGCTTCGACGACCGCTTCCTCGCGCTGCCGCCGGAGGTCGTGATTGCGACCGTGCAGGATCACCAGCGCTACTTCCCGGTGCGCGACGCGGCGGGCCGCCTCACGCAGTGGTTCATCACGGTCTCGAACATCGAGAGCGCGGATCCTGCCCAGGTGCGGGCCGGCAACGAGCGCGTGGTGCGCCCGCGCCTCGCGGACGCGGCCTTCTTCTGGGACACGGACCGCGCGCAGCCCCTCGCCGCCCGGCGCGACTCGCTCGGCGCGGTTACTTTCCAGACGCAGCTCGGCACGGTGCTCGCCAAGACGCT
>JBBINN010000002.1:0-37219 GCA_037443885.1 Gammaproteobacteria bacterium
CCTCGAGCCCGGTCTGCGGGCCGCGCAGGTGATAGTCGGCGAGCACGGCATCCGGCCGCGTCGATGCGGCGAGCGCATGGGCCTCGCCCGCGGTGCGCGCCGCCAGCACGCGCACGCCCCAGCGGCCGAGCAGCGCGGCCATGCCGGCGAGGATGTCCGGCTCGTCGTCGAGGCACAGCACCGTCATGCCGGCGAGCGCCGCGGCGCGGGTCCGCTGCGGTCCCTCGCCCCGGGGACGGATCGCAGCCGTGCCGCGCGGCACGCGGATGGCGAACAGGCTGCCCCGGCCCGGGCGCGAGCGCACGACGAGTGGCGCGTCGAGCAGCCGCGAGATGCGGTCGCAAATGGAAAGGCCGAGGCCGAGGCCCTTCTCGCCCCAGGGCGACGGCTGATCGAGACGGCGGAACTCCTCGAAGATCTCGGTGAGCGCGTCGGCCGGCACACCCGGGCCTGTGTCCCAGACCTGGAACTCCACCTCGGCGCCACGCCGGCGGCAACCGATCACGACGCCGCCACGACGCGTGTAGCGCAGCGCGTTACCCAGGAAGTTCTGCAGGACACGCTTGAGCATGCGCGGATCGCTGCGGACCGCGAGGCGCGTCGGCATGACCTTGAGCGACAGCCGCCGGTCCGCCGCCAGCGGCGCGAACTGCTCGGCGAGGGACTCGAGCAGCTGCGCCGCCGGAAAGTCCGAGGGTTGCGGCGTGACGCCGCCAGAGTCGAGCTTGGTGACGTCGAGCAGCGCGTCGAGCAGCTCCTCGGCAGCGCGCAGCGACGTGTCCACGCGCTCGGCGAGGCTCTTCGCCTCGGAGTCCCGCAGGTCGCGCGAGCGCAGCGCCGACAGGAACAGGCGTGCGGCGTTCATCGGCTGCAGCAGGTCGTGGCTCGCGGCAGCGACGAAGCGGGTCTTCCCATGGTTCGCCTGCTCCGCCTCGAGCTTCGCCTGGCGCAGCTGCTCGGTGCGCTCCAGCACGCGCTCCTCGAGCGTCTCGGCCGCGCGGCGCAGCTGCGACTCGACGCGCTTGTAGTCCGTCACGTCGGTAAAGGTGGTGACGAGCCCGCCGTCGTCGATCGGCTGCGTGCGCAGCTCGATCACCGTCCCGTCCGGAAGCTCGCGGCTCGACACGTGCGGATTGCGGGCAGCGAGGTGCTCCATCCGCCGGCGAACGAGATCCTCGACCTCGCCCGACCCGCACCAGCCACGGCCTGCGTTGAAGCGGATCACGTCCTCGACCGGCCGTCCCGCGTACAGGAAACCCGGGGGGTAGGTGAACATCTCCTCGTAGCGCCGGTTCCATGCGACCAGCTTCAGCTCACGGTCCACGACGCTGATTGCCTGCGCCATGTTGTCCATCATGGCCTCGAGCAGGCCGCGCGACAGGCGCAGCTGGGCGGAAGCCTCGTCCAGCAGCGCCACCACCTGCCCGAGCTTGAGGCCCGCGCCGCGCAGCGTGCTGGTGAGCATCAGCCGGGCCGAGGCGGCGCCGATGGCGCCAGCGATGTCGTGCTCGACGCGCCGCAGCAGACCGACATCGGCCGGGTCGCCGGGCGCCAGTGCCCGGCCCGTCTCGCGGGCGTGCTCCGCCATCAGCCTGACCGCGGAGCGCGGCCCGAGCACGTGCTCGGCGAGCGTCATCAGGTCGCCCGCGGTGGCGCCGCCCGGAATCGGGGCGCCGCGCAGGCCGGCATCCGCCGGCTCGGGCTCGAGGAAGGCCGAGGCCCGCAGTTGCTCGTCGAGGCTCGGTCGACGCAGGCGCGATACCGCAAGCAGGACGAGGACGTTGGCGAACAGCGACCAGAACACGCCATGGGTCAGCGGGTCCGGCGGGACCAGGCCGAAGAGCGACTGCGGCGCGAGCAGGCCGAGTCCCGCGGGACCATCCACGACCCAGCTCGGCGGCGCAGCTTCGATCGCGAGCACTCCCGGCAGCAGCAGCGTGTAGAACCAGAGTCCGTAGCCGACCAGCAGGCCGGCCATCACCCCGGCGCGGCTCGCACGCGGCCAGTACAGGGAGGCAAGCAATGCCGGCGCGAACTGCGCGACGGCGGCGAAGGCGAGCAGGCCGATCGAGGCAAGGCTCGGCGCAGAGGGCACGCCGCGGTAGTAGGCGAAGGCGAGCGTGAGCAGCAGCACGATCGCGGCGCGCCGTGTCCAGAGAACGAGACGGGTCGAGTGCGTGGCCAGCCCGCCGCGGCGCGCGCGCAGCCGCCAGATCATCGGCAGCAGCAGGTCGTTGCTGATCATGGTGGCGAGCGCCACGCACACCACGATCACCATGCCGGTGGCGGCGGAGAAACCACCGATGTAGGCCAGCATCGCCAGCCACTCGTGCCCGGCTGCGAGCGGCAGCCGCAGCACGTACGTGTCGGGGTTGATGGCGGCGCCGGCGCTTCCCGCGAGCCCCAGCGCCGCGATGGGTAGCACGAAGATGCTGATCACGGCGAGGTAGGCCGGGAACATCCAGCGCGCACGGCGCAGGTCCGCGGGCTCCGCGCACTCGACCACCCCGACCTGGAACTGCCGCGGCAGGCAGAAGAGCGCCGTCAGCGCGATCAGCGTCTGCGTGACGAAGGACGCGAAGTTGTCGCCGGCCACGGGCAGCGCCCGCACGCCCTCCGCGAGCGAGCCAAAGTCACCGAAGGCCGCCACTGCGAACAGCCCGACCGCGACGAAGGCGACCAGCTTGACCAGCGACTCCACGGCGACGGCGAGCACGAGGCCGGGGTGGTGCCCGGCTGCATCGATCGCGCGGGTGCCGAAGAGCATGGCGAACAGGGCCATCGCAGCGGCCACCCACAGCGCGCTGTCGGCCGCCCAGGGACCGGCCAGGCCCTCGCGCGAGGCGCCCGTCATCACCTCCACGCTCATCGCCACGGCCTTGAGCTGCAGCGCGACGTAGGGCACCGCGGCCGTCAGCGCGATCAGCGTGATCACGACCGCGAGCCGGTTCGACTTGCCGAAGCGCGACGCGACCAGGTCGGCGATGGAGGTCACGTTGTGCTGCTTGGCGACACGGACGAGCCGCTCGAAGAACGGCATGAAGAGGACGAACAGCAGCACGGGGCCGAGGTAGATCGGCAGGTAGGACGGGCCATCGCGCGCCGCGCTGCCAGCCGCGCCGTAGAAGGTCCAGCTCGAGCAGTAGACGGCGAGCGCGAGGCTGTAGACCACCGGCCGCAGCCGGACGTGGTTCGGGTAGATGCGGCGGCGGTCGCCCAGCCACGCGACGGCGAACAGCAGCGCCGCGTAGGCGAGCGAAGCGACGAGCAGCACCCAGCCCGGAATCATTCCCCCTCCGCCCGCAGCGGCCCCCGGCCGTCTATACGACGCCGGCGGCCGTGGCCGCAACCGCATTCCCCCACCGGCCCCGGCGCGGCTGGCAGCGTGTACCCTGTGCGCCCGGTACCGACCTGATGGAGAGGGCACATGCGGGCGATGATCGCGATCCTCGGGCTGCTGGCGCTTCCGGCCTGTGCACAGCCGGCGGAAGAGCCGCTGCGCATCGCGACCTGGAACGCCGAGTGGCTGCTCGAACCCGGCGAGTACGACGCGCTGATGGCGGACTGCCTCCCGCAGGGTCGCCGCGCCAGGGGCAGCAAGCGGGCGCTGTACTGCAACCTCGGCACCGAGCGCCGCTGGAGCGAAGAGGACCTCGGGCGGCTCGCGGCCTTCGCCGCGACGGTGGATGCCGACGTGGTCGCGCTGCAGGAGGTGGACGGCGCGGCGGCCGCGAGGCGGCTGTTCCCGTCGCACGACTTCTGCTTCACGGACCGCCGCCACGTCCAGAACACCGGCTTCGCGGTGCGCCGCGGCGTGGCGCACCGCTGCAACGACGACTACCGTGCCCTGGGGCTCGAGGACGACGACGTGCGCTGGGGCGCGGACATGACCCTCTTCCCGGGCACGCCGCGCGAGCTGCGCCTGCTGTCGGTGCACCTCAAGGCCGGCTGCGCCTGGGATCCGCTCACCGCCGGCCGCGAGCCCTGCATGGTCCTCGCGCGCCAGCTGCCCGTGCTGGAGGCCTGGATCGACGACCGTGCGCGGGAGGGCGTGCCGTTCATGGTGGTGGGCGACTTCAACCGCCAGCTGGGCCGCGAGCAGGGCCCGGCCCGCGACGAGGCCGGACGGAGCGTGGCGATGTGGCCGGAAATCGACGACGGCGATCCGCCGGGCGCGCGCCTGACCAATGCCGGTGCCGGCGTGAGGCCGGTCTCGTGCCGGCCCGGCGAACAGCCGCGCCCGCCGATCGACCATCTCGTACTCGGGGAGAAGGCGGCTGCGGCGCTGCGCGAGGGGTCTTATCGCATGTGGTCCTATCCGAGGGACCCGCGCGGCGCACGCTGGCCGGACCACTGCATCCGCAGCATCGACCTCGACACCGGCCGGCTCGGTCGCTGAGGCGGCGCCTGCTATCCTCGTCCGGTCACTCACCCCGGAGCGAGCGATGCCCTACGATCCCTCGAACATCTTCGCGCGCATCCTGCGTGGCGAGATCCCCTGTCACAAGGTCTACGAGGACGAGCACACGCTCGCGTTCATGGACATCATGCCGCAGGCCGAGGGCCACACCCTCGTGGTGCCGAAGACGCCGGGGCAGGACATCTTCGAGCTGCCCACCGAGGCCCTGGCCGCCACGATCCGCACGACGCAGCGCGTGGCGGCGGCGGTGCGCGACGCCTTCGACGCGCCGGGGATCATGATCGCCCAGCTGAACGGCGCCCCTGCCGGGCAGACGGTGTTCCACCTGCACTTCCACATCGTGCCGCGCTACCACGGCAAGGACATGCGGATGACGTCGGGCGCGATGGCGGACCACGCCGTGCTCGCGGAGCACGCGGCGAGGATCCGCGCGCAGCTGGACTGACCGGCTGGCGCCCGCCGCAGGCGCTAAGGCGCCGCGACGGCCGTCGAGGAAGCCGCTGGCGCGGTCACCTGGGTGGGCAGCCCGGCCTCGCTCCAGCCCGGGAAATCGCCCTCGAGGTGCGACAGGCGGGTGAAGCCGGCCTGCGCCAGCACACCGGCCGCGACCTGCGCGCGCCGGCCGCTGCGGCAGTAGAGAACGACATCCTGGTTCTTCGCGCCGGAGAGCTCGGCCAGGCGGGCCTCGACCTGGTCATACGGGACATTGACCGCGCCAGGCACGTGCCCGGCTGCGAACTCCTCGGGCGTGCGGACGTCGAGCACGACGAGCCGTGCCTCGCCTAGGCGCTGCTCGAGCGCCTTCGCGGACACCGGTGCGAGCGCCGCGGCGGGCGCCTCCGCAAGGGCCGGGAGGGTGATCAAGGCGACGCAAAGCGCCAGGGCGAGCTTGTTCATGGTCAGTTCCCAGGGGTCTGCGGCCAGCGCTGCGGGACCCGCTGGACCTTGGAAAGATCGTAGCCCAGTTCGCCGACCCTGCGAAGGATCGCCTGGTAGTCCGCCTCAGGGATCTGCGGCGTGCGGGCCATGATCCAGACGTAGTCGCGCGCGCTGCGGCCGATGACCGTCTGGGTGTAGTCCTCGTCAAGGTAGACGACGAGGTACTCGGCCTTGATGGGCCAGACGAACTGCATGCCCCAGGTGGCGTTGGTCTGCGTGTCGCGCACGAAGCCACGGGGGTTGTACTCCTTGCGCGGGCCGTCGAAGCCGCCGGCGTTGAAGGTGAAGGTGGTGGCGATGGTGCCGTCGTCGTCGAGCCGGTAGGACTCAACTGCGTTGTGGGCGCCACGCTCGATGCGGGTGGGAATGTTGGCGATCACGTACCAGTCTCCCATGAAGCGCGGCAGGTCGACGTAGTCCACGGTCGGCATCGGCTCGGGCATGGATCGGCATCCAGTCAGGGCGGCGAGGAGCAGTGCGGCTCCCAGCACGCGGGTGGTCGGGTTCACGGCGATTCCTCCGTCCGTTTGCCGCCGAGGCCTGTCGACACTTCGACGGTCGAAGCAATAACAGGTGCTAGTTCGCATCCGGCGGCTCGTCGGATGAGGCCGCCGCCGCCAGCGCCGGGCCGGCGAGGCGGAAGATCCGCCACTCCGACTTCGGCTCGGCGCCGAGGCTGCGGTAGAAATCCTCGGCCCGCACGTTCCAGTCGAGCACCGCCCACTCCATCCGGCCGCAGCCGCGCTCGACGGCGAGCCGCGCGAGATGCGTGAGCATCGCCTTGCCGTAGCCGCGGCCGCGGTGCTCAGGGCGGACGTACAGGTCCTCGAGGTAAAGGCCGCGGCGGCCGACGAAGGTGGAAAAATTATGGAACCACAGCGCGAAGCCGACCGCCACGCCGTCTTCACGAGCGATCAGCGCCTCGGCGTTGCGGCTCGCGCCGAACAGCGCTTCCGCAAGCAGTTCCTCGGTCGCGACGACCTCGTGCTCGAGCCGCTCGAAGCGAGCGAGCTCAAGGATGAGCGCGAGCAGCTCGGGGACGTCGGGCCGGGTCACCGGCTGCAAGGTGAAGGCGGAATCCATGGCGCGGGCATCTCCGGCGGCGGAAGCTCGCTTATGATGCCAGCGCCTGCCCCGGCGCGCCGCCGGGAACTCTCGGGAGAGTGACATGCTGAACAAGGTCTGGGCCGCGCTGGTGCGCGGCCTCGTGGTGGTGCTGCCGATCGCACTGACTCTGTGGCTCCTGTGGTGGCTCGGCACCTCGGTAGAGGCGCTGTTGCACCGGGCGATCGTGGTGGTGGTGCCCGAGTCCCTGTACCGGCCCGGCATGGGCATCGTGGCCGCCGTCCTGCTGCTGATCGCCGCCGGGGTCGCGGTCAATGCCTTCCTCGTCCGCCGCCTGCTCGCGGCCTGGGAGGCACTCATGGAGCGCATCCCGATCGTGAAGAGCGTCTACGGCGCGGTGCGCGACTTCGCCGGCTTCCTGCCGACGGGCGGCGAGAAGCGCGAGCTGCGCCGCGTGGTGCTGGCCCGCTTCGGGGAGGCTCGACTCATCGGCTTCGTGACCCGCGACGACGCTGGCGAGCTGGGCCTCGGGCCCGGCACGGAAGGCTCGGTCGCGGTGTACTTCCCGATGAGCTACCAGATCGGCGGCTACACCCTGCTCCTGCCGCGCGAGCAGATCGAGCCACTCGACCTGCCCGTCGAGGCCGCGATGCGCCTCGTGCTCACGGGCGGGATGTCGGGCGCACCGACGCGCTAGCAGAGGAGACCAGCACCACCTCGAGCGGCCGGTGATCCGAGCCGATGTGCGGGCCGTTGCGCAGCAGCGCCGTGCGCAGGCCCGGCCCGTGCAGGCAGTGGTCGATGCGAAGCCCGAGCGGCGGAAAGCGCGCGGGCCAGCTCGGCGCGAAGCCGCGACCCGCGGCGCAGTCCACGAGACCGCCGCGGTCGAGCAGCCGCGCGAAGCGCGGCGTGAACGCCGTCAGGTTCAGGTCGCCCAGCAGCAGCACCGGCCCCGGCGCCCCGCGCGCGAGGGCGGCGAGGGTGTCGAGCTGGGCGTTGCGCTGCGCCGATACGCCGGGCCCGAGCGGCCAGCTCGCGTGCGCACCGATGACCGTGACCTGCCCGCTGCCGAGCTCCGTCGTGAAGACCATCGCGCCTTCTTCGTCGCCCTCGAAGTCGAGGGCGCGCAACCCGACCAGGGGCCTGCGGCTGGCCACGAGCACGCCCGCCGAGTGGGCTTGGTAGGGCAGCACTTCACCGAGCGTCGCGAGCGCCGCGCGCCATTCGGGTGTCACCTCGAGCAGCACCGCGACGTCGGGACGCGCTTCACGCAACCAGTCGAGCAGGCGTCCATGGTCGTCGTTGCGGTACCACACGTTGGCCAGCACCGCGCGCAGCTCGGGCCCCGCCAGGGAGGGCAGCGGCCGCGGATGGTAGTAGTGCAGCAGCGGCAAGGCGTTGACGGCGGCGAGAAGGAGCGCCGCAATGCCCACGGCGCGCGCGCCGAGCGCGAGCAACGCAGCGCCCGAGACCGCAAGCGCCAGCGCGTACTGCGGCCGGAAGTGCGCGAACAGCTCGAGCCACCACACAAGGTCCGCCAGCGCCGCGAGCGTGCCCGCGAGTCCTGCCGCCGCGGCGATGGCGAGGGCGGCGTTGCGGGCGTGGCGACGGGCACGGGCACGGGGTGGCGGGGTTGCGGACGCGGGCCCGCTGCCGACATAGTGCGCGCCTTCCGGAGGGCTGGACGTCATGGGTGAGCGCCGCTACTTCGAGGACCTGGTCGTGGGCGAGGAACTCGAGTCCTCGACGCACGAGGTCGTGCGCGAAGACATGGTCGCATTCGCGCGCCAGTACGACCCGCAGTGGTTTCACGCGGACGAGGACGCGGCGCGCGACTCCATTTTCGGCGAAGTCGTGGCCTCGGGCATCTACACGATGGCGCTGTGGCGGCGACTCGACCACGAAATCGCCGCGGACATCGCCTGGATCTGCGGGGTCGCCTGGGACGACGTGCGCTTCGCGCGGGCGCTGCGCGCCGGCGACCGGATCCGCGCCCGGGCCCGTTGCCTCGGCAAGCGCGAGTCGGCGAGCGACCCGCGCCGCGGCGTCGTCGTGTTCGAATACAAGCTGGTGAACGACAGGGACGAACCCGTCTTCAGCTGCCGCAGCACCAATCTCGTGGAGCGGCGCCCGGCCGCCTGAGCGCGGCAGCGTCCCGAACCGGCCTCTTCGTCAGCCGTACGCCGCCCGCGCAGCGGCCCCGCCTCGCGCGCGGCTGGAGGAGTACAACAGCTCGACCTGACGGATCCCCGAAGTCCGGCGCGCGACGCGCCGCACCGCCTGCACGAGCCGCAGCGGCAGCCGACGTGACGCGAGCGGACCGCCCGCCGCATAGGTCGCTGCTACGACGAGGTGCAGGATGGTGATGTGCTCGAAGCTGTCGCGGGTGTAGAGCACCAGGCCGACGGGGCGCGACTGTTCGCCGTGGCGCTCGACCGCGAACAGGCACTGGACCTCGGTGGGCCCCGCGACGCGCACCCGCACGCAGCGGCCGTCGTTGACGATCTCGGGGGTGCCATAGCGGTCGATGGCCGCCACGATCCCGGGCCGAACGGCGTCCTGGCGCCGGTTGAAGAACAGCAGCGACTCGAGCTCGCGGTGGTGCTCGACCGGGAGGCTGGAGGTGAAGACCATTTCGCGCATGGGAGCGATGTCCTTCGACCGGGGCCGGAACACGTTAGGCACGCCGCCGGCCGCTTGTCGAGTTTCACATAAGGATCGACTTCGCCGGGCGGCCAATCGCGATGAGGCATCGGCGCAACAGAAGGCGGGAGAGCCGGGTAACGCGGCCTGTCCCTGGTCTCAACCGCTTGGCCCGCTGGCGATTTTTGAACTGGATCACAGTTGGCGGCGGCAAAACGGGAGCTGTGTCTCGCTCGCGACGGCGCATATTGTCAAGAATCCATGCTCGCCCAGGCGGCCCGGCGGACAGTGTCCGCCAAGTGGATTTAGCGCAAACGCAGGGACCTTCCGCCGTACTCACCGTGTCTAAACGAGTCTCCCAGACCAGCCAGCCCGCCGACACGGCGGGGTCTCTCCCACTGGCCCAGCGCGATGCCGGCCCTGCCGGCAACGTCATCGCGATCGCCACCAATGCGGAAATGCTCGACCTGCTGCGCAGCGCGCTCAAGGAGCGCCACCGCCTCTGGCGCGCCTCAGACGCGACACAGGCCGCCGAACTGCTGCTCGCGGCGCCGTCGAGCGTGCTGCTTCTCGACGTGGCCGTCACCGGCCACGACAGCGCCAGGATCGTAGAGAGTCTGAGCGAGCAGTTCCCAGGCGTGCCCATCCTCGTGACCGGCCGCCGGGACGACGAGGCCGAATTGTCCTCGCTGATCTCCTCCGGGGCCGTCTTCCGCTTCCTGCACAAGCCGCTGTCGGAGGATCGGGCGCGAACCTTCGTCGAGGCGGGCGTGCGGCGCCTCAGCGAGCAGCCGCCCCCGAGGTTTGCGGCGCCAGCCAGGCCGGGCGTCGAGGCCAGCACCCCGCCTCTGGCCACGGCGACGACCGCCAGGCCCAAGGCCAGCCCTTTGGGGCCGCGGCGAGGCATGGGGGGCGCGCTGGCAATCGTGGGCGTGCTGCTCGCCGTCATCGTCGCAGCCGCGGTCTTCCGCCACACTCCCCAGGAGACCCGGCCGAGTCTGCCGCCGCCGGCCCCGCTCAGCGGGATGACTTCGGCCCCGGCGCCGGCCGCTGAGGTCGAACGGCTTCTGGACGAGGCGAAACAGGCGCTGGAGGGCGGCCGCTACGCAGAGCCTGCCGGCAGCAACGCCATCGAATCGTTCCGGGCGGTGCTCGCAAAGGATCCGGCCAACCCGGCGGCGCTCGCCGGCCTGACGCGCACCGCCGACCTGCTGCTGGTGGAGGCCGAGTTCGCGCTGCTCGACGCCAACCTCGCGGCAGCGGCGAACACGCTGGACGCCGCCCGGGTCGCGAGCCCGCAGCACCCGCGACTCGAGCAGTTCTCCGCAAGGCTCGCCGAGGAACGCGCGAGGCTGCTCGCGCCAAGCCGCCCCGCGAGGGCGACGCAGCCGGCAGACGCAGCGCTGGCGGCCGCCCCGCCGGCGAGGCTGGACCGCGAGGCGCAGTTCGCGCGGGCGATATCGAGCTCCCGTGACGCCATCTCCCGCAACCAGACCGCCCAGGCCGCCAGCTTGATCGCTGGGGCGGCGGAGCTGGGCGTAGATCCGATGGCCGTCGAGCAGCTCCAGGCGCAGCTGGATGCTCTGCGCGCCGCCATGGAGCGCGAGGAGCACGCCCGGCTGCTCGCGCTCGCCAACCAGCGCCTCGCGCAGGGCCGCCTCATCGAACCGGCGGGCGACTCCGCCCAGCATTACCTCGACCTGCTGCGTGCCTCGAACCCCGAATTCGCCGGCGTGGCGGACACCGCCGCGCTGCTGGGCGAGCGGCTGCTCGCCGAGGCCCGGCGGTACAGGGCGGACGGGCGGACACCCGAGGCGGACACGCTGATTGCGGCCGCGGCCGGCTTCGTTCCTGAGGAACAGCTGCGCGCGGCTCGCGCGGGGACGCCGGCGCCGGCCGGCCGGTCGCCAGGCGCCGCAGGCTTGCAGCCGGAATCCGCACTGGTGCGCATCGCCTACACGCCGCCGACCTATCCTTCGCGGGCCGCGGCACGCGGCATCGAAGGCTGGGTGGACGTCGAATTCACGGTCGGCGCCGACGGCCGGCCGCGCGACGCCCGGGTCGTGAACGCGAACCCCAGGGCTGTCTTCGATTCCGCGGCGCTCGAGGCGATCGCCCGCTGGCGCTACGAGCCGCCGCCCGGCGGCGAGGCACGCATCGGCCTGCGCCTGCGGTTCAACCTGGGCCCGGGCTGAGCCCGGACGGCCAGTCCGCCATACCGCGTCGGGCAGCTGGCCGGCCGGCTTCACTCACTCGCGCAGACCCGCCTGGTCGAGCAGGAACACCCACTCTTCGGCGACCTCCTCGTACTGCTGGAAGCGGCCCGACTTGCCGCCGTGGCCCGCTTCCATCGTCGTGCGAAACAGCAGCGGATTCGAGTCGGTCTTGCGCGCCCGCAGCCGCGCCACCCACTTGGCAGGTTCGAAGTACTGCACCTGGCTGTCCCAAAGGCCCGTGGTCACGTACAGCGCCGGATAGTCCTGGCGCACGACGTTGTCGTAGGGCGAGTACGACAGCATGTAGTCGTAGTACGCCTTCTCGGCCGGGTTGCCCCACTCGTCGTACTCGTTGGCGGTGAGCGGGATGGTGTCGTCGAGCATGGTGGTGACAACGTCCACGAAAGGCACGTGCACGAGCAGCCCGCGGTAGTCGCCGGGTGCGATGTTCGCCACCGCGCCCATCAACAGACCGCCGGCGCTGCCGCCGCGGCCGAAAACGCGGCGCGGGTCGCCGTACTTCTCGGCGACCAGGAAGCGGGTGACGTCCACGAAGTCGGTGAAGGTGTTCTGCTTGTCGAGCAGCCTTCCCGCATCGTACCAGCGCCGGCCCATCTCCTGTCCGCCGCGGATGTGCGCGATGGCGTAGACGAAGCCGCGGTCCAGCAGCGGCAGCAGCGTGATCGAGAACGTCGGGTCCATGGCGTAGCCGTAGGAGCCGTAGCCGTACTGCAGGAGCGGCGCGGTGCCGTCGCGCGCGACACCCTTGCGATGGACGATGGACACCGGGACTTTCGTGCCGTCCCGCGCCGTCGCCCAGCGGTACTCGGTGACGTAGTTCGCGGGATCGAAATCGCCCAGCACCGGCTCGCGCTTCATGAGCCGTCGCTCGCCGGTCGCGACGTCGTAGTCGTAGGTCGTGTAGGGCGTCGTCAGCGAGCCGTAGACGTAGCGCAACACGGTCGTGTCGATCTCGGCATTCGTGCCGAAGTACATGGTGAAGGCGGACTCGTCCGAAGCGACCTGGAAGTCCTTGCTGCCGTCCCAGCGCAGGATGCGCATGCGGCGCAGGCCGTCGATGCGCTCGTTCACGGCGAGGAAGTCGCGGAACACGTCGAAGTCGTGGATGAACGCGTCGTCGCGGTGGCCTACCACTTCCCGCCAGCGCGTGCGGTCGCCCTCCTCGCCCGCCCTCGCCTCCATCACACGGAAGTTGGGCGCCTCCCAGTTGCTGCGGATGATCCAGCGCCCATCGAGGTGCTCGACGTCGTACTCGTGGCCCTTCTCGCGCGGCAGGAAGGTGCTGAAGGCGAGAGCCGGATCGGCCGCGTCGGCGAAACGGACCTCGCTCGTGAGGATGCCCGCCGACGTGATCAGGATGTAGCGGTCGTCCTTCGTGGTCGTCAGGCCGGTGTAGAAGCTCAGGTCCTCCTGCTCGTAGACGAGCGGGTCCTGCGCAGGATCGCTGCCGAGCACGTGGCGGCGCACCTTGTATCCGAGCAGCGTCTCCGGGTCCTTCTCGATGTAGAGCACGCTCGCGCTGTCGGCGGTCCAGGCGATGTCGCCGTCGGTGTTCCCGATGTAGTCCGGCAGGATCTCGCCGGTCTGCAGGTCGCGGATGCGCAGCGTGTACTGGCGCCGGCCGATCGTGTCCTCTGCCCAGGCGACGTAGCGGTCGTCCGGCGACACCTCGAGCGCGCCGATCTGGTAGAAGTCGCGGCCCTTCGCCAGCGCGTTGCCGTCGAGCATCACCTCCTCGGGACCATCGAGCGTGCCGCGCCGCCGCGCGTACACCGGGTACTCCTGCCCGGCCTCGTAGCGGCTGTAGTACCAGTAGCCGCGCTTGCGGTAGGGCACGCTCGAGTCGTCCTGCTTGATGCGCGAGACGATCTCCCCGTAGAGCTTCTCCTTTAGCGGCGCGACCTCGGCCAGCATGGCGTCCTTGTAGGCGTTCTCCGCCTCGAGGTAGGCGAGCACCTCGGGGCTCCCGCGCGTGTCGTCGCGAAGCCAGTAGTACTCGTCCACGCGGCTGCCGTGGGGCGAGGCCACCTCGTAGGGCTTGACGGCCGCAACCGGCGGCACCGGCTGGGTGCTGTCGTCGTTCATGGTCCTCTGGCCCTCGGGGGCAGTGGCGGCGCAGGCGCCGAGCAGCGCAACGGCTGCAGCGGCCGCCATCGGCCGCAGGCTGGCAACGGGCATCAGTCTCGCTTCCTGGAACGCGGGCGGATTCTAGCGAATCGGGCCGTGAGCGCCTCACCCAGCGCGTGCCCCGACAGGAAGGCGGCCTCGACCCGCGCGTCGAGGCACCAGTCCCCGCAGAAGGCCACCCCGGCCTCCCAGTCCGCGAGCCAGGGCTCGCCCAGGGGCGCCTCGACGCGCGCGTAGCGCCAGCGGTGCACGCTTGCGTGCGCGAGCGGCGGCAGGGGCCGGCCCGCGCGCTGCTCGAAACGCTGCACCAGCTCGGCCTGCACGGCCGCCGGCGAGGCCTCGAGGCGCCCGCGCGACCACTCGGCGTTGGCGTGCAGCACCCAGGCATCCAGGCCGCGCCGGCCGGGCTTGGCCGAATTGCGCGCCACCCAGGGCAGGACGGGGTCCTCGCGCCATTCGGCGTCGATGGGCAGTGCCAGCGGCGACTCGAAAGCCAGCATCGCCGCCCAGCAGGGCGCCATGGGCACGGCGGCAAC
This sequence comes from Gammaproteobacteria bacterium, assembly GCA_037443885.1. GTDB lineage: Bacteria > Pseudomonadota > Gammaproteobacteria > Steroidobacterales > Steroidobacteraceae > SG8-30. The sequence continues at coordinate 13,968 of JBBINN010000002.1, forward strand.
ACGTGCGGCGGCGGGCGTCGCGGCCGCGGCAAGCACGCCCGCCTGCGGTGCGGGCAGGGCGAGCACCACGAAAGCGAAGGGGCCGTGGCTGCCGCCCTGGTCGTCCGCGAGCCTCCAGGCGGCGCCCTCGCGCTCGAGCGACGTGATCCTGCAGCGCAGCGCCAGCTCGAGCCCGGCAGCGAGCGCCGCTGGCATCGCGGCCATCGCCGGCTCGCCGACCCACAGCGTGCGCGTCTCCTGCTCGCCGCCCGGCCAGCGCGGAGTCCAGCGCTCGGCACAACCCTGCCGCGCCGCGTCCTCCACGGCCGCCTCGAAGGCGGGCTCGCGCACGGTCCAGTACTGCGCGCCGTGGTCGAAGGAGGAATCCTCGCGCCGGCGGGTCGCAATGCGGCCGCCCGGCGCACTCCCCTTGTCGAACAGGCGCACCGGAAGCCCGGCGCACTGCAGGCGCCGGGCGCAGGCGATGCCGGCCAGGCCGGCGCCGACGATGGCGATCGGGGTCGAGGTCACGCGCGAACTCCTGCGTCCGACGATTGTAGGCATGCGCACCTCACGGGGTGCAATTGTAGGCCGCAGGGATGCGCGGCGGCGCTTCCTCCTTCCGGCGCTCGTGCTAGCCTTGCGCCATGTCACTCCACCGCGGCGGCTGGCTCGCATCGCTGCTCCTGCTGGCCGGCTGCGCCGCGGCACCGAAGCCCTATCCGCCCGGCCTCGGCGAACGCTATGCGGCCTACGAGCGCGCCGTCGCCTGCTGCGACGACCCGGCGCAGTTCGACTTCCTGCCGCTGCCCGGCGCAGGCACTGTGCAGGCGACGATCGGCAGCGGCAGCCCGGCCTTCGTGTTCCACAGCGGGCTGAGCCACTTCGCGGCCTTCCGCCTGCCCGAAGCCAGCGAGCCTTACCGCGTGCGCATCAGGAGCCTGTTCGACGGCGAGCCACCGGGCGGCAGCCTGTTCTACCCGGTGGTCGCGATGCTGGACGAATCGTTCATCGTTACCCGGATCTCGGGCCTCGAGAACCTGAGGCTCGAGCCCTCGCTCGCCAGGCCGGGAGCCGAGGCGGGTCTCGCGCTGGTCGCGCCGTTCGATCCTTCCGTCTCGCGTGAGCGCTACATCGTCCTGTTCACGCCGGCAGTACTGCTAGGTGCACCGCCCGAGGATCGCAGCGAGGGCGACATCGTGACGCTGCCCGCGATCGACTGGCTGCGGCGGAATGAGCGGCGCGTGCTGGACCCCTCTCCCTTCGGCCGCCTCGAGATCCTCGTCGCGCCGGCGCCGCCGGCCGGCGGCAGCTGACTCGATCCGTCCTCAGCGGCGCCGGGCCAGCAGCTCCCAGCCCAGGAACAGCGCGAGCCCGAGCAGGAACGGCAGCAGCTCGTAGAAGAGCCGGTAGGCGAGCACCGCGCCCAGCAGGGACTCGGCCGGCACGTCGCGCAGAGTGAGCAGCATCACCGACTCGAACACGCCGAGCCCGGCGGGCACGCTCGACAGCACGCCGGCGAGGATCGCCACCACATAGAGGCCTACGAAAGCGACGAAGCCGCCGGTCGAGCCCTCCGGCAGCAGCACGAACAGAACCGCCGCCGCCGCGAGCACCTCGGCGAGCCCGAGCGCATACTGGAAGGCGGTCAGTCGCGGGCCCGGCAGCTCGGCCTCGAACCAGCGCAACTTGATCGGGCCGCGCAGGCGGAGCACCGCGATCACGTAGGCGACGTGCGTGGCGAGCAGCGTCGCGCCGATCGCCACCGCGCCGGCGGAGCTGATGCTGAGCCGGGGCGCCACCGCATCGGCCGCGACCACGAGCGCCACCGCGCAAAGGACACCGAGACCCGCGGCATAGGGCAGCGCGGACAGCAGGATGATCTTGCCGACCTCGAGCGGCCCGAAGCCCAGCGGCTGGTAGAGCCGGTAGCGGATCGCTCCGCCGGAGAGCGTGCCTAAACCCACCGCGTGGCCGACCGGGTACGCGATGAGCCCGACGAGCGCCGGCCGCCGCCACGGCAGCCCGGGACGCAGCTCGCGCAGCATCACGACTTCGTAGGTCGCGAGCGAAGCGATCGCAAAGGCGGCGAACAGGCCTGCGAGAACGAGCGCGCTGGCGGGCAGCGCGCGGAAGCTCGCCGCGACCTGCGCCGGCTCGATGACGGACAGCGTGCGGTACAGGACCACCGCCGCGACCGTGATGATGATCGCCGAGACGATGCCGGGCAGCAGGCGCTTCATGGGTGGAGGTTCGGCCGGTGGGCGGCTGCGGATGCGCGGCCGCTCAATCCCGCGAGTCCAGGAACGTGCAGACCGCCTCGACCACGGCCGGCTCGGCGAGCACCTCGCGGTGACCGAGGCCGCGCGTGTAGAGCCGCTGCGCTGAGGGCCAGGCCTGCTCGAGGTCGCGGGCCTCCGACACCGGGATCACGTCGTCGTCCTCGTCGTGCACGACGAGGGCACGCGAGGCCACCATCGATCCGAGGGCGACGAGGTCGAGCTCGTGCAGCGGACGGCGGGCGTGTACCTCGAACAGGCGCGCGAGCTGCTGCTTTGCCGGTCCGGGCAGACCCATCTCGCCGCCGAACTGCGCCATCATCGCGCTGACGCGCGTCGGGCTGCCGATCACGACTAGCCGCCTCGCTTCCAGCCCCTCCTCCACCGCGATGCCCGCAGCCGCGCCGCCGAAGGAGTGGCCGATCACGGCGTGCACGCCGCCGAGTTCCCCCGCGGCTGCGCGCAACAGGTCGGCCAGGATGCGGGTGGACAGGCGCCGGCCCGGCGACACGCCGTGCCCGGGCGCGTCCAGCGCCACAACCCGGTAGCCGCGCGCGACGAGTGCGCCCGCGAGACGCACGAACTGGGTCGGCCGTCCGCGCCACCCGTGCTGCGCAAGCACGAATGGCCCCTCATCGCCCCAGCTGAGGGCGTGCAGGCCGCTGGCCAGGGTCATCGGCGTGCCCGCGGACAGGCCGGGTTCGTGCTCCCAGGCCTGCGGGGGGTTACGGCCGCCCGGGCGGCACAGCAGCTCAGCCGCGAGGCGCGCGGTCAGCGCCGGTGCGACGCGGCCGACCGCAGCGAACAGCGGCGGCATCCAGGGAGGGAAGGTCGCGGCCATCGAATCAAGAAGGGCCGGCACGGTCACCCGCGCCGGCCCACCGGTGGGTCGAGCTCGGGCCGGATCAGCCGGCGGCGGGAGCTTCGGCCGAATCGGCCTCGCCTTCCGCCGGCGCGCCGTACTCGGCCGGCGCCTCGTCGGCCGGCGGTGCGGCCTGCGGGCCGCCGCAGCCTTCGACGCCGTCCACGAACCGGATGTTCAGGTCGCCGCTCGCCTGGATGTCGCGCGTGCACTTGAAGCTGCCCGAAGCCAGCGGGGCGCTGAACTCCCAGTCGCCCGGCGCCAGCGGCAGGGTCTCGCCGGAGCCGTTGCAGGTCGGCGCGCCGCTCTCGTCCGTCGGACCTTCCATGGCGATCTCGAGCACCATCGTGCGCCTGTTAGCGTACTTGTTCGCCTCTCCGCGCAGGTCCACCGGCACCATGCGCACCGGGATCGCTTCGCACACTCCTCCCAGCGAGAAGGTCTTGATGCTCACGGTGGCCTTGATCAGCGGAAGCGTATCGCCGCCGCCGCCACAGCCGGCGAGCAGCACGGTCGCCGCGGCAGCCGCCAGCCAGGGACGTGCACCGAGGCCATTGAACTTCGTCATCTCGACTACCCCTCGAATCGTTGCGTGCGCCATGGGATCGGCAGGACGGTCACCTGCCGCAGAAAAAACGCCGTGAGACTATCAAAAAAAAAGCCTCCGGGACACCCTCGCCGCGGGCCCGGACGTACGCGTCGGACCCTAGGGACTGCCGACGCTTCGTTCCAGCGCCCACAGTACCGGGGCGTGGCCGCGCCGCGCGAACAGACCGCCGCCGAGGGGCAGGAACGCGCGGTCCAGCCGCCGCCGGTACCAGTCCACCGGCCGCAGGTGGACGTCGCCGTCGCTGCGCGAGCGGTCGGCGGCGCTGCGCCAGTCCTCGAGCGTGAGCGCGCTGACATAGAGCAGCCCGCGGCTCAGCCGCCCAAGGTTCGCGACCGCACGCGCGACGGCGCGGTCGTCGAGGTACTGCAGGACGTCGTGGCAGATCACGAGGTCGAAGCTCCCGCGAGGGCGGTAATCCTCCAGCCCGCCGTGCACCCAGCCGTGCCGGCGCGCGAGATACTCGCTGACCTCGAGGCCCGTGTAGCGGGCACGGGGGAAGTGGCGCAGCACGGGTGCGCGCAGGTGCCCGAGCCCGCAGCCGGCGTCCAGGACGCGCCGCACGCGAAAACGCAGGTAGACGGCGTAGGCGCAGACAAAGTCGCCGAGCCTCTCCGCCTCCGCCGCAGAGGCGACCCGTGTCGCGGGATCCTCGTAGAAGCGGCGGTAAAACTCGGCGTCGAAGCGCATGGGCGGCTCGCGGGGCAGGGGCGTGGCATTATGCTTGCCCTGCCTCCGAGGATGAAAGGCAACCGATGCAACCCGCCCCGCTCGACGCCGGCTGGGCCGCCGCCACCTCGGCCTGCGCAGCGGCGCTGCTCGTATTCGCGGCCGCCGGCGCCCCGTGGCGCAGCTGGCTGGGCGCGCCCGACCGCCAGCACGTCTGGCTCGGCACGGTCGTGCTGGCGCTCATGCTGTGGGCCATGCAGGCGGGCCTCACGCCCGGCCTCGAGTTCCACTTCCTGCTGGCGACCGCACTCACCCTTATGCACGGCTGGCGGCTCGCCCTCGTCGGCCTCGGCATCGTCGTAACCGTGCTGGCCGTGCTGCAGCCGGAGACGCGCAGCTGGTGGGGCGTATACGTGCTGGCCGAGGGCGCAGTGCCGGTGCTGTTCATCGAGTCGCTGCGGCGCGCAGTCGAACGGCGGCTGCCGCTTAACTACTTCGTTTACTTCTTCGTGACGGTGTTCGCAGGCTCGATCCTTGCCTTCAACCTCGCCGGCGCAGCGCGGGTCGGGCTGCTCGCCGCCGCCGGCGCGCTCGACACCACCCGGCTCGCGGCCGAGTGGCTCGCATTCCTCCCGATGATGAGCTTCGGTGAGCCCTTCCTGAACGGGGCGCTGATGGCGGTGGCGGTGATCTATCGGCCGCAGTGGGTGATGAGCTTCGACGACCGCCTGTACCTGCGCCGGCCGGGGAGCGGGCCCGGGCCCTGAACCAGGGACCCGTCGCGATCGCGGGCGATTGCATGGGCGGGCTCGCCGCAGTCCGCGGGCCAAGGCGCCGCCCCAGGCTGTAACACAGGAGACATGCGCCGCGGCATAGACTGGCAGGCTAGCGGAGCGCTGGTCATGGTCGGCAAGAACACGATCGTCGGGTCATTGGGCGAAGCCAAGCTGGTCCTGCCGCGGCTCGTCAACGAAGCACTCGCGGCCAATGACCGGATCAAGTACCGCCTGAGCCTGCTGCAGTCGGCGCGCAGACACGCCGACCGGCCGGGCGAGGCGCCCCACAGCCTGCATGCCGAGCGGCTGCAGGCCGGAATCGAAGACCCGTCCCTCGACCGGTTCGTGAGCGATGCCGAGGTGGCGGGGGAAGGAACCTACCGTCTTCGCGGCGCCCGCCGCCTGCTGGCCGGCGTCCGGCAGGACCTCGAGGCGATGCTGGCCCCCGTGCGGGCGGCCGAACCGCTGCTGGCCGCCGAGGTGCACATGCGGCTCGAGGATCGTGCCCGGGCCACGCTCGCGCCGCTCGAGGGCGTCTCGGACGACCGCGTGCAGGGCTCGACGATCGACGCCGTGACGCATGGCAGCCGCGACCGCGGCGACAGCCTCCACCTCGTGGTGATGGACCTGCACAAGGCGCTGAACCGCCTGCAGCGGGATATCGCCGTCGAGTCCCTCGACGGCGCAAGCGCGTACGACCTCGAAGAGCAAGACCGTCCCCGCGTGCACGCCTTCATGCGCGGCCTCAATCGCAACTCGCCGCTGCGCTTCGATCATCCGGGCCTGTCCACCACGGCCACGCGCAGCGGCCCGAGGCTCGTGATCCAGAACGACCTCGGCACGACCGATGCGCACGTACTCGTGGTTCACGTCGAGGACCTGGGCTGCACGGTGACGTACACGGACATCCACCTGCAGCGGCTGCTGTTCTTCCGCAATCTCTTCGAAGGTCGCGGCGTCCAGTGGGAAGACACCCGCTCGGTCCAGGAGCGCGCGGTAGAGACGGGGCTCTACCACCTCGGCCTCGGCCGCTTCGATGCCGCGGACGAGACGGCCCTGCTCGCCTTCCTCGAGTTCCTCGGCTCGCGGCTCGTCTTCCTGATCGACTGGAACAAGGCCCGCAAGCGGCTGCGCAGCCTCGTCGGCAAGCGCGATGCGCTCGCCCTGCTGCGCTGGGCCGCCGACCACGACATCGGCCACATGGGATTCCTCAAGGCGGGCGGAGACCGCCTCGTCTTCGAAGCACTCGAGTTCGCGGCGCGCGGGCAGGTGCACCTCGGCCAGACGCTCGGCGACCTGCTCGGCGCCGAGCGGGCGGTCGCCTTCCTGCGCTTCGTGATGCGGCAGACGGTCGCGGCGCTGCGCGCCGGCGCTTCCGAGGCGCTCATCGTCGACGAGGTGCGGGCCGAGCTCATGCGCCAGTACCGCGGCTCCGGCCAGGGCCTGTTCGACATCGTCGTCGAGCACGCCTCCCTCGTGGTCGAGCTGGCAGGCGCGGTGCGAAGCGCCCTGGCCGAACTGTCCTTTGCCGATGGCGCGGAGCGCGCCCGCCGGCACGCGGAGCGCGCGAAGGACTGGGAAACCGACGCCGACCGGCTGCTGAACCAGGCGCGGGGCATCGGCGTCCTCTCGGAGGAGTCGTCCTTCCTGAAGGACCTGGTCCAGCGGGCCGACGACGTCGCCGACGACCTCGAGGAAGCGGCTTTCCACGCCACCCTGCTGCCGGCCGTTTCGCCCGAGGCGGAGCTGCAGCAGGCGCTCGCGCAGCTCGCTGAGCTCGTGATGGAGGGAGCGCAGGAATTCGTGAAGGCGCTGGAGTCCTTCCGCAGCCTGCGTCCCGGCGTGGCACGCGAGGACATGCAGGACTTCCTCGCGGCGATCCACCACATCGCGGTGGTCGAGCACGAGACGGACGCCGGGCGGCGGCGCGTCGCGAGCCTGCTGGTCGCCGCGCCTGCCGACGCGCGCCGGATCATGGTCGTCTCGGACTGCGCCGCGAGTCTCGAGCTCGCCGCGGATCACCTGCTCCACGCCGCGCTGCGGCTGCGCGACTTCGCGCTCGGCCGGGTCGCCGCCACATGACATGGCGTCGCGACGAGGGCGTCGAGCACCTGCATTTCATCGGCGGGCCCGGGCCTGGCGGCGCGGCCGCGACCGCGACCGCGGAGCAGATCGGCTTCAAGGCCTTCAACCTGCAGCGCATGGCGCTGCTTGGCGCACCGGTGCCGCCGGCCTTCGTGCTCGGCACGACCCTCGGGTGCAGCGTGCCCGCCGGCTCGCGATGCCTCGACGGTCCGTCGCGGGCTGCCCTTCTGGCGGGCATCCGCGAACTCGAGCTCGCCACGGGGCTCGGCTTCGGGCACGCACGCCGGCCACTGCTGGTGTCGGTGCGCTCCGGCGCCGCGGTGTCCATGCCGGGAATGCTCGACACGGTGCTCGACGTGGGGCTGTGCGATGCGACCGCGCCGGGCCTGCTGCGCCTGACCGGCAACCCGCGCCTGGTGTGGGACTCCTACCGCCGACTCGTGCAGGGCTATGGGGAAGTCGTGCGGGGCCTCGAGCCTGCCGTCTTCGAGGCGGCGCTCGCCTCCGTGCGGGAGGAGTGCGGCGCTGCCCGCATCGAGGCGCTCGACTTTCGCGGGCTGCGGCTCCTGACGCACCGCTTCCTGGAGGCTTTCGCGGAAGCGGCGGGCGAACCTTTCCCGCAGTCCCCTGTCGCGCAACTCGAGGCCGCGACCGCGGCTGTCTTCGCCTCGTGGTGGGGCGACAGGGCGCGGAGCTACCGCGCAAGCCACCGTATCCCGGACAACCTCGGCACAGCGGTCACGGTGCAGCAGATGGTCTTCGGCAACGCCGGCGCGACCTCGGGCGCAGGCGTCGGTTTCAGCCGGGATCCCGCGACCGGTGAGCCGAGCCTGTGCCTGGAGTTCGCCGCGAACGCGCAGGGCGACGACGTCGTGTCCGGCCGTTGCCCGGTCTTCGATGGCGAGAGCCTCGCCCTGCGGCTGCCGGAGATCCACGATGATCTCGTGGCGATGGCCGAGCTGATCGAGCGTGAGTTCCGCGACGTGCAGGAGTTCGAGTTCACGGTCCAGTCGGGGCGCCTGTATTTCCTGCAGGCGCGCACCGCGAAGCGCGCGCCGCTCGCCGCGCTGCGCATTGCCGTCGACCTGCTCGAATCGGGCCGCTGGACGCCCGCCATGGCGAAGGCGCGGCTGCGCGGCGTGGACCTCGATGCGCTCGGCACCTGGGACGTCGAGCCGGGGCAGACCGTCAGCGTGCTCGCCCGCGCGACGCCGGCGAGCACCGGCGTGGTGGCGGGCCGCGCGGCCCTGACCGTCGCCGCGGCGCTCGCCTTCGAGCAGGACCACGAGCCGTGCGTACTCGTCCGCGACGACATCTCGACCGAAGACATCGCGGGGATCGAGTGCTCGGCCGGCGTCCTGACGATCCGCGGGGGCCGCACCGCGCACGCGGCGGTCGTCGCCCGCGAGCTCGGCAAGGTGTGCCTCGTCGGCTGTGGCGGGCTCGTGATCGACAGCGGTACGCGGCGGCTCCAGTTCGCGGACGCGACGCTGCGCGAGGGCGACTGGATCTGCCTCGACGCCAACCGCGGCGAGGTGCTCGCCGGCCAGCCGCGGCTGGCCTTCCGCCGCCCCGAGAACCTGCTGCAGCGGCTCGCCCGGCATACGGGTTCTCCTGATACGTAAATCCCCGGTTTTACGGGAACTTTCGGGCGACGAGGATGGGAATCCGGACCGCCGGACCGCGGCAGGCGATTGCCCGGTCCAGGCCGGCCGCCGGGGACTGCAGGCATGCTCGACCCGAGGAAGAATCCGAGCCCGGTTCCAGCCACGGGAGGCGTGGCGGAGGCAATGACTAGGGTGCTGACCGCCGAGCGCGATGCGCAGGAAGCGGTCGCGGCGGCGCGCATGGAAGCCGAGCGCATCCTCGAGCAGGCGCGGCGCGAGGCGCGCGAATTGCTCGAGCGGGCCGAGCGCACCGCCCGGCAGGTGCACGGCCGCACCGAGAAGGTCTCGGCGTTTCGCGAGGCGCAGCTCGTCGCCGCGGCCGAAGCGCAGCCGGCCTGCCTGGATCCCGGATCGGTCCTCGACGAGGCCGTCACCCGGCTTGCCGCCCGCCTGACCGGGGGCGGCGATGCGTGACTCCGCAAGGCTCGCCTATGCGCAGGCGCGGATCCAGGGCCGGCACGGCCGCAGGCCCGATGCCGGCTTCTGGCGCGGCGTGGACGCGAGCCGTGACTTCGAGCACGTCATCGAGCTCATTCGCGGCAGCCCCTACCGTGCGGCCGCGCTGTCGCTGTCCGCCCAGACCGGCGTGCACGAGCTCGAGCGCCGGCTGCGAGAGGAATGGGTCGAGGCCTGCGAGGAGGTCGCGGCCTGGTACCCGCCTTCGTGGCGCCCGGCGATGCTGTGGATGCGCTGGCTGCCATGGCTGCCGGCGCTGACCTGGCTCGCGGCCGGCAAGCAGTCGCAGCCCTGGATGCGCGACGACCCGAGGCTCGCACAGCTCCTGGGCGAGCGCGGCCCGGCTGCGGCGATCACCGGCACCGAGTTCGCGCCGCTCGCGACCGGATTCGAGCCCGCGGGCAGCGTCAGGACCGCGTGGCGTCATCACTGGCGAGCGCTCTGGCAGCGGCTGCCGGCGCGGGATGCGGCAGGCCTCGAGCGGCTCGACGTCGCGTTCGCCTTCAGGCTGCTGCCGCCGCGCGACCGCCCGCCGGTGGACTTCGAGACGGTGATCGAGGACACGGTCGTCGCCGTCGAGCGCCTGTTCCGACGTCATGCCGGCACGCCCGTCGCCGGGCTGGCCTGGCTTGCGCTCGCCGCGCTCGACCGCCTGCACCTGCGCGCCGCACTGGCCGCGGCGAACGTGTTCGGCGAGAGGGCCGCCGCATGACGCTGCGTCCCGCTTCTGCCCGCTGGTTCGAGCTTCTCACGGACCGCGAGGTGCTGGGTCGCGTGCTCGGCGTGCTCGGCCAGACCGGCACGGTGCAGCTCGAGGCCTACAGCGGCGTGGATGCCAGCACGGCGCTGCCGGACTACGCGCGCGCCCTCGATCGCTATGCCCAGCTCTCCCGGCGCTTCGCCGCCTACTGGCCGGAGGTGCGAGTGGACGCCGAGGCGGCGGCCACGCGATCGGCCGACCGCGTGCAGGAGGACCTCGAGCGCCTCGAGGCATGGACGGCCGAGGCCGAGCCGCTGATCGCCGAGCTGCAGTCCCTCGAGGCGGCACGAACCGGCGTGCAGGAGCTCGCCGCGCTGCTCGAGGCCTCCGCCGCCGAGCTGCCGGACCTTGGCCTGCTCTCGAGTTGCGGCCCATCGCTCAAGGCGCAGATCTACGCGCTCGAGGGCGCCGACGCGCCGCTCGTGCTGCCACCGGGCGTGCTGCACCTCGTGGTGCACCGGGAGGGCGCGCGCTACCTGCTCGCGCTCGGCTCGGCCGACGAGCTGGCGGATCTCGACACCCGCCTCGGCGCGCTGCACGCCAGGCACATCGAGCTGCCGCGCGACCTGCCGGGCGGGCCGGCGGAAGCCGTCGCGACGCTGCGCCAGCGGTCCACGGAGCTCGCCGGCCACATCGAGGCCCGGCGGCAGGCGCTCGATGCGATCGGGCAGCAGCATGCCCTGCCGGCGCTGCTCGCAGAGTTCACCTTCCTCGAGTGGCTGGTGTCGCACGTGCCGCAGATGCCTGCGACGCAGCACTTCGCGTGGGTGACCGGCTGGACCAGCGACCTCGCCGGCCGCCAGATCGAGCAGGCGCTCGAGCGCGCGAAGCTTCCCGGCCTGCTGCACTTCCCCGAGGCGCCGCGCACCTTCGACGCGCCGGTAGTCATGAACAACCCCGCCTGGGCGCGGCCCTTCGAGCTGTTCGTGAATCTGCTCGGCACGCCGGGTGCCAAGGAAGCCGATCCGAGCCCGCTGGTGGCGATCATCGCGCCGCTGCTGTTCGGCTTCATGTTCGGCGACGTCGGCCAGGGGGCGGTGCTGCTGACCGCGGGCCTCCTGCTGCGGCGCCGCTGGCCCGCGCTGTGGCTGCTGGTGCCGGGCGGCATCTCAGCCATCGCCTTCGGCTTCGCTTTCGGCAGCGTGTTCGCGCGCGAGGACATCATCCCGGCGCTGTGGCTGCACCCGATCGATCAGCCACTCACGGTGCTGATCGCGAGCCTGATGATCGGCGTGGTGGTGATCCTGCTGGGACTCGTGATCGACGGCGTCGAGCATGCCTGGCGTGGCGCGGCGGCGAGCTGGTGGTCGAGCCGCGCCGGCCTGCTGCTCGCCTATGTCGGGCTCATCGTAACGCCGCTGTGGAGCGGCGGCCTGCTGCTCTCGGCGGCCGGTCTCGCCTGGTTCGTGATCGGCGCGGCATTCGTCGAGCATGCCGTGGCCGGAGCCGGCCGCGCGCTGGGCGAGCTCATCGAGACCGGGCTGCAGCTCGTCGTCAACACCGTGTCCTTCGCGCGCGTCGGCGCCTTCGCGCTCGCCCACGCGGGCCTGTCGGCCGCGGTCGTCGGCATCGGCGAGGCCACCGGCAACCGCATCGGCTACGCCGTGGCACTGGTGCTGGGCAACCTGCTCATCATCGCCCTCGAGGGACTGATCGTCAGCATCCAGACCACGCGACTCGTGCTTTTCGAGTTCTTCATCCGCTTCCTGCGCGGCGACGGCCGGCCGTTCAAGCCGCTGCCACCGCCGGGCGGCGGGACGACCTTCCGCAAACAGGAGACTCCCCCATGAAACTCTGGACCGCCGCCGTCATCCTCGGCACCGTCATGGTCGGCATCCTGGTGGCCGGCACGACGCTGCTGTGGCTGTTCCCGTCGGCGGCCGGCGCCGCCGAGGCCGCGGCCGCGGGCGCGACGCCACCCGAGGTCGCGCGCTGGGCGTTCGCCTCTGCCGCCGGCGCCGCGGCGCTCTCCGCGGTCGCCGCCGGCTATGCCGTCGCTCAGGTCGGCACCGCGGCCGTGGGCGCGCTCGCCGAGAAGCCCGAGCTGTTCGGCCGCGTACTGATCCTCGTCGGCCTCGGAGGGCATCGCCATCTACGGGCTGATCGTCGCGGTGCTGATCTTCAACCGCGTGACCTGATGCTACCGCTGGCGTTCATCGGCGACGAGGTCACCGCCACCGGCTTCCGGCTGGCGGGGGCGCGCGTATTCGTTCCCGCGCCCGGAGAGGTGCGCGAGACCTTCGAGGCGGCGCGCGGCGAAGCCTCGGTGGTGCTCGTCACCGCCAGGCTCGCGCGCGAGCTGCCGCCGGCGCTCCTCGAGGAGGCGCTCGGCACGATCGCGCCGCTCACGCTCGTCGTGGACGACCTCGCGGGCGACGTGGCGCCGCCCGACCTGGAGGCGGCGATGCGTCGCGCACTCGGCGTGGAGACCGCATGAGCTCGATACTCGACATGCAGGTGTACGCGCTGCTCGGCCGGCTCGGGGCGGAGCGCGAGGAGGCCTGCCGCAGGCAGCTGGACGAGGCGCGCGCGCAGGCGTCGGAGACGCTCGAGGAGGCGCGCAAGCGCGCACGCAAGCGCGTCAAGGCCGCGGTGCGCGACAAGCGTGAGCGCGTCGCCGAGCACTGCCGCCGGGTGCGCGTCGACCTCGAGACGCACCGGCGCGACCATGAATTCCACTGTCTGGCCAGCGCGCTGCAGGCCGGGCTCGCGCGGCTGCCGAAGGTCATCGAGGCACGCTGGGCGGAGCCGGCGGCGCGGCGGCGCTGGTGCGAATCCGCCCTCGAGGGCGCGGCCGCCGTGCTGGGCAGAGGCGGCTGGCGCGTCGAGCACGCGCCAGGCCTCGGCGCAGGCGAAGCGGCGCAGCTCGCGACGCTCGCATCCCGGCTCGGCGGCGATGACTGCGCCGTTGCGGAGATTCCGGAGATGCGCGCGGGGCTGCGCATCCAGCGCGGCGGCGCGAGCTACGACGCGACGCTGGCCGGCCTGACGGCGCAGCGCGACCGGCTCGAGGCCGCGCTGCTCGCCGAGATCACCGCCCTCACGGGCGGGGAGGTGCCGTCATGAGCGAGGCCGTCGTCCGCTGGGCCTCCGGCCCGGTGATCCGGGCCCGCACCCAGGGGCTGTTCCGGTCCTACGAGGCGCTCGCCGTCGGCGAGCTCGGGCTGCTCGGCGAGGTGATCCAGCTCGACAAGGACGAACTCGTCGCGCAGGTCTACGAGGACACTACGGGGCTGCGCCCAGGCGACCGCGTGATCGGCACGGGACTGCCGCTCTCGGTGCGCCTCGGTCCGGGCATCCTGGGTCGGATCGTCGACGGCCTGCTGCGGCCGCTCGAAGGAGCCTCCGACTACAGGCTCGCGCCGGGCGGCATCCGCAAGGCCCCAGAGAAATTCCCGTTCGAGCCCAAGGTCGCCGTGGGCGACACGCTCGCGCCCGGCCAGTGCTTCGGCGAGGTTCCTGGACGTCGCGTGCACCGCTGCATGCTCCCGCCGGGCGCGCAGGGTCGCGTGATCCGGATCGCCCCGACCGGCGAGTACGGCGACCGCGAGACCCTGCTCGAGCTCGAAGAGGACGGCGGAACGCAGCACAGCGTGGCGCTTGCCCACGACTGGCCGGTGCGCACCCCGCGGCCGAGCGCCGCGCGCCTCGCGCCGAATGCGCCGATGGTGACCGGCCAGCGCATCCTCGACACGCTGTTCCCGGTGGCGCGCGGCAGCCGCGCCGCCCTGCCCGGCGGCTTTGGCACCGGCAAGACCATCCTGCAGGAAGCGCTCGCCAAGTGGTGCGACGCCGACGTGATCGTCTACGTCGGCTGCGGCGAGCGCGGCAACGAGATGGCGGAGGTGCTCGACGAGTTCCCGGCGCTCGAGGACCCACGCACCGGCCGGCCGCTCATGGAGCGCGCGGTCATCATTGCGAACACCTCGAACATGCCGGTCGCGGCGCGGGAGGCGAGCATCTACACCGCCATCACCGTGGCCGAGTACTTCCGCGACCAGGGCCAGCACGTCGCGCTCATGGCCGACTCGACGAGTCGCTGGGCCGAGGCGCTGCGCGAGGTCTCCGGCCGGCTCGGCGAGCTGCCCGGCGAGGCGGGCTACCCGGCCTACCTGAGCGCGCGGCTCGCGGGCTTCTATGAGCGCGCGGCGCGCGTGCGCACGCTCGCCGGCGACGAGGGCTCCGTCACCATCATCGGCGCGGTGAGCCCGCCGGCGGGCGACTTCTCGGAGCCGGTGACGCTGCACACCAAGCGCTTCGTGCGCTGCTTCTGGGCCCTCGACTCCGAGCGCGCCAAGGCGCGCTTCTACCCGGCGATCCACCCGCTGACCTCCTACAGCGAGGACGCCGTGCGCGTCGCGCCCTGGTGGCAGGCGCACGGCAACAGCGAGTGGGGCGCGCACCGCGAGCGGCTGCTCACGCTGCTCGACCAGCAGGCGAAGCTCGAGCGCATGGCGCGCATCGTAGGCAAGGACGCGCTGCCGCCGGCGCAGCAGGTGGCGCTCACCTGCGCCGACCTCGTCAACGAGGCGCTGCTGCGCCAGTCGTCGTTCTCGAAGGTGGACCGCTACTGCTCGCCCGCGCGGCAGGCCGCGATGCTGCGCATCGTCTCGCACTTCCTCGACCGGGCCGAGCGCGCGGTCGCCGAGGGCGTGGCGCCGTCGCGCATCGCCGCGCTGCCGCTGCTCGCCACGCTGTCGCGGCTCGGCGAGGAATTCGGCGAGGACCAGCTCGACGGGATCGAGGCGCTGTGGCAGGCGATCGACGACGCCTTCCACGCCATCGAGGGAGGCGGCGATGAGGTTCGCTGAGCTCACGGTCGCCGGCGCCGCCCGGCGCCTGGAGGGGCCGCTGCTGTTCCTCGAGCGGACGGTGGACGTCGGCCTCAACTCCGCCGTCGAGGTGCTCGGCGGCGACGGCTCGCGGCGCATCGGCCGCGTCGCGCTGCTCGATGAGGCACGCATGGTCGTCGAGGTGCTCGAGTCCACCGCGGGCCTCGGCCTCGGCGATACCCGCGTGCGCGTGCACCACAACCCACTCTCCTTCGGCGTCGGGCCCGGGCTGCTCGGGCGCATCTTCGACAGCATCGGCACGCCCATCGACGGCGGCCCGCCGGTCGCGGCGAAGGAGTTCCTGCCGGTGTCGGGGCCGTCGATCAACCCGGCCTTCCGCGCCCTGCCGCGTGACTTCATCGAGACCGGCATCTCGACCATCGACCTGATGAACAGCCTCGTGCGCGGGCAGAAGCTGCCGCTCTTCTCGGGCGGAGGGCTCCCCCACGACCGCATGGCGACCGAGATCGCGCAGCGCGCGCGCCTCGTCGGCGAGGAGGCGGGGCGCTTCGCCGTGGTCTTCGCCGGGATCGGCGTGTCGCACGACACCGCCCAGTCCTTCCGCGAGGCGATGGAGGCCACCGGCGCCATCGGCCGCACCGTCATGTTCCTCAACCGCGCCGACGAGCCGAGCGCCCAGCGCCTGCTGACGCCGCGCTACGCGCTGACCGCCGCCGAGCACCTCGCCTTCAACGAGGGCCTGCACGTGCTGGTGGTCATGACCGACATGACCAACTACTGCGAGGCGCTGCGCGAGGTCTCCGCGAGCCACGGCGAGGTGCCGAGCCGCAAGGGCTACCCCGGCTACATGTACTCGGACCTCGCCTCGATCTACGAGCGCGCCGGCTGCATCAAGGGCCTGCCCGGCACGCTGACGCAGCTGCCGATCCTCACCATGCCGGCCGACGACATCGGCCACCCGATTCCCGACCTCACCGGCTACATCACCGAGGGCCAGATCGTGCTCGACCGCGAGCTCGACCGGCGCGGCATCTACCCGCCGGTGCGCGTGCTGCCGAGCCTGTCGCGGCTGATGTCCTCGGGCACCGGCGAGGGCTACACGCACCCCGACCACCCGGCGCTCGCCAACCAGCTGTTCGCCGCCTACGCGCGCGCGACGCGCGTGCGGGTGCTCGCGAGCGTCATGGGCGTCGAGGGCCTGACGCAGGTGGACCGGCAGTTCCTGCAGTTCGGCGACACCTTCGAGGAACGCATCGTCGCCCAGGCGGCGGGGCGCACGCTGGATGACAGCATGCGGGTCGGCTGGGAGATCCTGCGGGCGCTGCCGGCGTCCGAGCTGACACGACTGTCTCGCAAGCAGATCGAGCGCTACCTGGCGCCGCATGGCTGAACGCAACCTCACGCCGACGCGGATCACCTTCCTCGAGCTCAAGGACGAGCGGCGGATGGTGCAGGAGGGCTACGCTCTGCTCGACGAGAAGCGCATGCTGCTCGCCGCGGAGATCCTCGCGCGGCTCAGGCGCTACCGGGCGCTGCGCGAGGAATGGCTCGCGACGCTCGAGGCCGCCCGCGAGGCCATGCGCGCCGCCGTGCGCCGACACGGCCTCGACAGCCTGACTGCCTATCCCGCGACGGCGGCCGCACCCGGGCGGTACGAGTCACTGGCCGAGCGCCTGCTCGGCCTGCACCTGGTCGAGGCCGATCTCCGCGAGGCGCCGACCGAGGCCGAGTTTCCCGCTGCCGAGCCCTCGCTCGAGTCGGCGCTGTGCGCGGCGCGCTTTCGCGAGCTCGCGGCGCTCGCGACCCGCATGGCGGGCCTGTCCGCCTCGCTGCGGGTGATGGCACGCGACTACGTGCGCACCGAGAGGCGCGCGCGCGCACTCGAGAACGTGCTGCTGCCGGAGATCGAGGCCGACCTCGCGCGCGTGGACTCGCAGCTCGAGGCGATCGACCAGGAAGAAACCATACGGGTGCGCGAGGCGCGTGCGCGCGGCCGGGCCTGACTGCCCCTGCCCTGGCCGGCGGGCCGCGCCGCTCAGGCGCGCGACACCGCGGGCCTCAGCACCAGCCACAGCGACAATGCGATCAGCACGCCGCCGGCCGCGTGCGCCGGCGTGAGTTGCTCGTCGAGCAGCAGCCAGCCCCAGAAGACGCCGAACACGGGCAGCAGGAAGGCGACGGTCATGGACTTCATCGGGCCGATGTCGGCCAGCAGCCGGAAATAGAGCACGAAGGCCAGCGCCGAGCAGACCAGGCCGAGCGAGGCGATCGACAGCCACACGGCCGGCGTGGCGCGGCTCCATTCGATGCCGGGGCCGGCGAACTGCCACAGGAACAGCGGCGCGAGCGCCGCGGTGGCGCCGAGCAGGCTGGCCAGCGCCAGCAGCCGGTCGTCCACGCCACGGTGCATCACCCAGCGGCGCGCCAGGAATCCCGCGGCGGCATAGCACACGGCCGCCCCGAGGCACGCGGCGATGCCGAGCAGCACGGGTGTTGTCATTTCCACAGGGCCACGCTGCGTGAGCACCGCGACGCCGGTCAGGCCCAGCAGCACGCCCGCGACCTTCGCCGGCGTCGCGCGCTCGCCGAAGAAGGCGGCACCTATGACGACGCCCATCGCCGGCACCGTCGAGTTCATGATCGCGCTGTAGCCGGCCGGCAGCACCTTCGCCGCATAGGCGAACAGCATGAACGGCACCGCGGAGTTGAGCAGCCCGAGCCCCAGGGCGGCGCCGAGTCGCCCGCGGAAGTCGAGCGGCAGCCGCAGCGCGAGGATCAGCGCGCCGAGACCCGCCGCCGCGAAGGCGACACGCCCGAAGGTCGTCGCGAGCGCGCCGACCGCGGGCGAGGCGATGCGCATGAACAGGAAGCTGCCGCCCCAGATGGCGCCGAGGGCGAGCAGGCGGGCGAGGCTGGCGGCGTCCAAGCTAGACGCCGAAGAACAGGCAATCGATCGCCGCCAGCATCTCGGCGCGCGACTCGGCCAGAGATCCTCGCGCGTCGACGAGATCC
Source organism: Gammaproteobacteria bacterium (assembly GCA_037443885.1). GTDB lineage: Bacteria > Pseudomonadota > Gammaproteobacteria > Steroidobacterales > Steroidobacteraceae > SG8-30. The sequence goes on from JBBINN010000002.1 coordinate 31,913, forward strand.
CTCGCTCTTATCGCAGACAATGCGTGCACCAGCACGACGTACTCGGTCGTCCCGAGGCGCACGACCGGGGTGAGCCTGCCTGCGACCGGCGTCAGGGAGCGGCGCGGCACGACAGGCGCGACGATGCGGTCCCGGCCGTCCGCGGTGATATCGCTCTGCAGCAGGACCAGGTAGGGATACGCGTGCCGCGCCGCCGGCAGCGGGTTTGCGTAGACGTCAAACTGCCTCATCGTCGCCTTCGTAGTGCGCACGGACCATCTCGGGGAATGACCCGTGCTGCTCGACGTAGCGGTTCGCGGCCTCCAGGTCCTGGCGAATCTCCGCGGCCAGCGCCTCGGCGCACTTGTCGGCGTAGGCCTGCGCCAGAGCTTCCTCCGCGACGCGCGAAGCATTGAGGCCCGCCGCCTTTGCCTTGGCGTAGAGGTCGGAGTTGAGCGTGACGCTGACGGTGCGCTTGGGAGCGCCCGGTTCAAACAGCTTGCTGCGCATGATGGAGCCCCGCCCGGGACACGGGTAATTTACACGTGTCTTCAGTCCATGTCAGCCGCACGGAGATGGCGCCTTGCAAGCCTCGACAGGCGAGCCTCGATCGGGCTAACTAGCGGCCACCGTTGGCTGGAGATCCATTTCAGGGGTAGACCCATGCACGATCACACCACCGCCGGACCGAGCCCGGAGGCCTTCGGCGGCAGCGGCCTCGGGGCCAGGGCCCGGCGGGCGTTCTTCGCCATGCGGCCCAAGTTCTTCACGGCCTCGATCCTGCCGGTGATCGTGGGCACGGCGCTCGGCGCCAAGGCGCTCGGCTACGTGGACTGGCTGCCGGCGATCATCGCGATCGTGGCGACCGTGCTGGTCCACGCGGCGGCGAACGTGTTGAACGACGTCGGCGACGACATCACGGGCGCCGACCCAGCGAACACGGGGCGCATCTACCCCTACACGGGCGGCTCGCGCTTCATCCAGGCCGGCATCCTGACGCGCGCCCAGATGAGCCGCCTGGGCCTGTCGCTCCTCGCCGCGGCCTTCGCGCTCGGACTGTGGCTCACCGCCATCGCCGGCCCGATGGTGCTCTGGCTGGGCCTCGCGGGCATCGCGATCGGCGTCCTGTACTCCCTGCCGCGCATCTACCTCTCGGGCAAGGGCCTCGGCGAGCTGGCCGTCTTCATCGCCTTCGGTCCGCTGCCGGTGTGCGGCGCGGCGTGGCTGCAGGACGGCGTGTGGGACCTCGGCCGGCTGCTGATCTCGCTGCCCGTGGGTATGTGGACCGCAGCGATCCTGCTCATCAACGAGGTGCCGGACCTCGAGTCCGACGCGGCGGCCGGCAAGCGCACGCTCGTCGTGCGCTTCGGGGTGGGCGGCGCGAAGGTCACCTACCTGCTCATGCATGCGATTGGCAGCGCGGGCGCACTCTCGGCGGCGGCGATGGGCGCGCTGCCCGCGTGGTTCGCCGCGGCGGCGGTGGCGTTGCTCGCGCTCGGCGTGAAGGCCGGCCTCGGCATCGCGAGCGAGGACGAGAAGCGCGAGCAGCTGCAGAAGAGCATCGAGAAGACCCTCGCCATCCAGGCCATCGGCAGCCTTGCGCTGATCGCGACGATCGCGCTGGCGGGCTGAGGACGCGCCCGAAAAACTCCGGAACCGGGTTACGTCGCAGACAGACCGCTGGAGTTCTCAGCGGACCCCGACGATCCGGGCGTTGGAACGTGCTGCACGAGCAGCTTGTCGATGCGCCGGCCGTCCATGTCCACCACCTCGAAGCGCAGGTTCTTCCAGGTGAAAGACTCGGCCGTCACGGGCAGCCGCCCAAGCTGCGCCAGGACGAAGCCGGCCACCGTCGTGTAGTCGTCGCCCGAGGCCATGTCGTCCCGGTCGAGCACGCGCTCCGCCTCGTCGATGGACAGCCGCCCGTCGAGCAGCCAGGATTGATCGTCGCGGCGCACTGCCTCCGGCACCTCCGGCCCGCCGGTCTCCGGCAGCTCTCCGGCGATCGCCCTCAGCACGTCGGCCGGAGTGACGACACCCTCGATGGAGCCATGCTCGTCGACGACGATCGCGATCTGCAGCGCGGCCTCACGGAAAAGCTCGAGCAGGCGCAGCACCGTGGTCGTCTCCTGCACGATGAGCGGCGCCGCGACGCGCTGAGCGAGATCCGCAGCCGGGTCGGCATGCAGCCAGTCGATAACCTCGGTCGCGCGCGCCACGCCGATCAGTTCGTCGATTTCGCCGCGGCAGACGAGGTAACGCGAATGGCCGTTCGCCTGCACCAACCGCCAGAGCGCCTCGCGGGAATCGTCGAGATCCAGCCACACGACGTCGCCGCGCGGAACCATGATGCTGCGTACGTTGCGGTCGGCGAGGCGGAGCACGCCCTCGATCATGCGGTGCTCCTGCTGGTGGAAGACCCCGGTGCGCGTGCCCTCCGCGATCATCGCGCGGATCTCGTCCTCGTTGACCGCGGCCCTGGCGGTGCGGTGCAGGCGCAGCACCCGCAGCAGCAGGTCGGTCGAGCGCTGCAACAGCCACACGAGCGGCGCGCTGAACCACGCCACGCCCTCGAGCAGCGGCGCGAGCAGGGCAGCTGTCCCCTCGGGATGGGCGAGTGCCCAGCGCTTCGGCACCAGCTCGCCAAGGACTACGGACAGGTAGGTGACGCCGACGACCACGACGACATAGGCCCCGGTATCGGCCCAGGACGCGAGGGCACTCCACCGCGAGAGCCAGTCCCCGAGCGGCTCGGCGAAGGTGACGCCGCTGTAGACGCCCGCCAGAACGCCGATCAGTGTGATGCCTATCTGGACGGAGGACAGGAACCGGGTAGGGTGGTCGAGCAACCTCAGCGCCGCGCGCGCGCCGCGGCTGCCCTCGTCCGCCAGCTGCTCCAGGCGCGTCTGGCGGGAGGAGACCACTGCCATCTCCGCCATGGCGAACAGGCCATTGACGGCAATCAGCAGGAGCAGGATGGTTATGTCTATGAGCATCGGCGCGGGCCACGGGCGCCCGCGGGGATTCTACCAGACCGCCCTCAGCGCCCTGTTCCGGCTGTCGCCGACGGCGCCTCGTACCAGCCGCGCGAAGCGTTCACCACCCGCACCACCAGCAGCATGACCGGCACCTCGATCAGCACGCCCACCACGGTCGCGAGCGCCGCGCCGGAATCGATGCCGAACAGGCTGATGGCCGCGGCGACGGCCAGCTCGAAGAAGTTCGAGGCGCCGATCAGCGCCGAGGGCCCTGCAACGCAGTGTGCGACGCGGAGCTTTCGGTCCAGCAGGTAGGCCAGCGACGAGTTGAACAGGACCTGGATCAGGATCGGAACCGCCAGCAGCGCGATGACGAGCGGCTGGGCGAGGATGGCCTCGCCCTGGAAGGCGAACAGCAGCACGAGCGTGAGCAGCAGCGCGAGGATCGACATCGGCCCTGTCCGCGAGACCGTGCGCTGGTAGGCGGCATCGCCGCGGCGCAGCAGCCAGCCGCGCCAGGCCTGCGCGATGGCCAGCGGGATCACGATGTACATCACGACGGAGATCAGCAGCGTGTCCCACGGAACGTGTATCGCCGACACGCCGAGGAGCAGCGCAACGATCGGCGCGAAGGCGAAGACCATGATCACGTCGTTCAGAGCGACCTGGGTCAGCGTGTAGTTGGCGTCGCCGCGGCAGAGGTTGCTCCAAACGAACACCATCGCGGTGCACGGCGCGGCGGCGAGCAGGATGAGCCCCGCGACGTAGCTGTCCAGCTGATCCGCTGGGAGCCAGTCCGCGAAGAGCCCCCTGATGAAGATCCAGGCGAGCAGCGCCATCGAGAAGGGCTTTACGGCCCAGTTCACGAACAGCGTCACGCCGATGCCGCGCGCGTGCTGGCGCACCTCGTGCAGGCGCGCGAAGTCCACCTTCATGAGCATGGGGATGATCATGATCCAGATGAGCACCCCGACCGGGATGTTCACCCTCGCAACCTCCAGCGACGGGACGATCTCCGCCACGCCCGGCAGGAAGCGCCCCACGGCGATGCCGACGACGATGCACGCCGCGACCCATAGCGTCAGGTAGCGTTCGAAGAGGCCCAGCCCGGCCCCCTGGGCCTGCTTCGCCACTGTCTCGCACTGCACGCTCATGCTGCTCGCCCCTTCATGCCTCGCCACCGGGCAGGCTGCGGCCGATGTCGTCGAGGGCCGCCTTGAGCCTGATCCGGTCGAGCGAGGCGACCGGCAGGCTGGTGAACGCCTTGATGCGGTGCTCCAGCGCATTGAAGGCCGCCCGGAAGGCGTTGGCCTTCTCGACGTCGCTGCCCTCCACCGCGGCGGGGTCCGGCACACCCCAATGCGCGGTCATCGGCTGCCCTGGCCAGATCGGGCATACCTCGCCGGCGGCGTTGTCGCAGACGGTGAACACGAAGTCGAGCGGCGGTGCGCCGGGCGATGCGAACTCGTCCCAGCTCTTGCTGCGTGCGCCGGCCGCATCCATGCCCATGCGGTGCAGAAGGTCCAGCGCGAAGGGATTGACGCGGCCGGTCGGGAAGCTGCCCGCGCTGAACGCCCGGAACTTGCCGTGCCCCCAGTGGTTCAGCAGCGTTTCGGCGAGGATGCTGCGCGCCGAATTGCCGGTGCACAGGAACAGGACGTTGTAGGGACTTGCAGCGGCCGTTTCGGTGGTCATGCGGGTTCTCCATCCAGAATCATGATCGCGCGCGACGGCGGGCGGGGGCCGCAGGCGGGGAACAGGGCGCATGCCGCGCCGGGGCGCAGTCGGCGCCCTGGCAGCAGTTCTCGGTGAGGAAACCTAGCAGGCGATCCATGGCGTCGAACCGCGCCGAGTAGTAGACGAACCGCCCCTCCTGCCGGGAGCGCACGAGGCCCGCCTCGGAAAGCGAGCGCAGGTGGAACGACAGCGCCGGCGGCGAGAGGCCGAGCGCGGCCGCGATCTCGCCGGCCGGCAGGCCTTCATCGCCGGCCTGCACGAGGCGGCGGAAGGCGTCGAGCCGGGCGGGCTGGGCGAGCGCGGCGAGCGCGCGGACGGCGGCGTCGCGGTTCATGGTTCAACATTTAATGAAACGTTGAACTGAAATGCAAGCTCTCGGGAGGGCCGCTTGCCTCGCGCGGCGGCGCGATCTGGAACCGGGGCCTGCGCCGCCGCCGGGACCGAAACCACCGCCAGCAGGCATAGGGCAACGCCGATGGTCCAGACCGTCGCCGCAAGGTTCCCGCCGCGCCGCGCGGACCGCGGTTGGAACGAAAACGCCTCCGATGACGTCTTCTCGAGCAGTGCCGCCCCCTTTGAACCGCGCGGACCGCGGTTGGAACGAAAACGCCTC
>JBBINN010000003.1:0-35852 GCA_037443885.1 Gammaproteobacteria bacterium
GACTCGCAACCCTGGCTGAGCCTCGTGGGTAATCAGGAAAGGGAATGTCCCCTTCCGCTCTCAGCCGCGCAGGTTCCTGTCTCCCGCGCCCTCGCGGTCGGCCCAGCCCAGGAGGCGGCGGGTCACGAAGGTGTAGAGCCGCTTGCCGGTCGCCCGCCACAGGCGGGTGTGCAGCGCGGGTGTGGCGAGGATGCGCTTCTGGCGGGCGGTGAGCCGGGCAGGGCAGTAGCTGCGCTTGTGCTTGAGCAGGTGGCGCAGGTCCTCGCGGGCGAGCAGCCGGAACAGCCGCCCGCGGCGCCGCGACACCAGCGCGAGCTGGAAGTCCACCAGGGCCGGGCGGCCGTCCGGGGTGACCAGCCAGTTGGGCTCCTTGGCGAGGTCGTTGTGCGCCACGCCCGCGCGGTGCAGGCGGCGCAGCAGCGCGAGGGCCTCGCGGTAGTAGCCGGGATCTGCCGGCCGCGCCACCTGCATGGGCTCGCCGGCGACCCAGCTGCGACGGAGCACCCCACCGTCGAACGAGAGGAGCCTGGGCGTCCCGGCGAGCCCCGCGAGGCGCGCAAGCGCCCGGGCCTCGCGCCGGGCGAGGCGACGGGACAGTGGCATCAGCCACCATCGTCCCGCCCTCGTGTCCCGCTCGACCGCAGCTCCGCCGTCGTCGAGGACGACCCGGCCGAAGAGATCGGACTTCAGGATGCGGGCCATGCCCCATTCTAGGGAAGGTTCCGGGGAGGGTGCTTGCTTCGGCCGGCGAAAAGTCTAACGTTGAGGCATCCCAACCGCCCTGGATGGCTCCATGCGTACCGCCCTGCTCGTCCTCTCGCTTTGCCTGTTCCAGTTCCTGCTGCCTCCGATCGCCGCGGCGGACGAATCGGTCTTCAGGATCGCGCCGCATGCCGGGGGTCGGGCCGGCGGGAGCTTCGAGAACGCCGATACGGGTGCGGACCGGGACCTCGAGGAAGCCGCCAGCTTTGCGCTGGCCCTGGAACTGCGTCACGGCCCCGGCACGTGGTGGCAGTTGTGGTATTCGCGGCAGGCCTCGGAAATCGTCCAGTCGTCGGGCAAGCTCGACGTGGACGTCGAGGTGCTGCACATCGGCGGCACCGCGCCGATCAGGGACGGCGAGCGGGTCAGCAGCTACGTTTCCGGCGGTATCGGCGCGACCCGCTTCTCGCCTGGCTCGTCCGGCTACGACGACGAGACGCGGTTCTCGTTCTCGCTGGGCGTCGGCCTCGAGATGCCGCTCGCGGAGCGCGTGGCGCTGCGACTCGAGGCGCGCGGCTACATGACGATCATGGACTCGGACACCGCGATCTTCTGCCGCACGGGCGGCGAGGACGATTTCTGCCGCATCTTCGCGAGCGGCAGCTCGCTGCTGCAGTTCGAACTCCTGGCGGGCCTCGCCTTCGCCTTCTAGGGTGCGGGCACGGCGCCGCAGGCAAGGAGGGCCCGTGACATATAGTCCCGTTCACCGGCTGGAGGACGTGCCGATCGACGTCGTCGGCGACGTCCACGGCCATCTGCAGGCGCTCGAGCGGCTGCTCGACGTGCTCGGCTACGACCCGGACGGCCGCCATCCGGCGGGCCGGCGGCTGGTGTTCGTCGGCGACCTCGGTGACCGCGGCCCGGACAGCCCGGGCGTGTTCGACCTCGTCATGCGCGCCGTCGTGAAGGGCGGCGCGACCTGCCTGCTCGGCAACCACGAGCTTCCGTTCGTGGACCCCGAGGAGCGCGAGCAGCGCAAGGCCGGCAACGCGTGGTTCTTCGGCGGCGATGCCGCCGAGTCGCGGGACGAGGGCGACTTCGGCCCGTTCCGCCGCGCCGCTCCCGCAGCTCGCGAGCGCATCCGCGCGTTCTGCCAGACCCTGCCGCTCGTCGTCGAGCACCCGCGCCTGCGCATCGTGCACGCCTGCTGGGATGTGCCGAGCCTCGAGTTCATAGAGCGGCTCGAGGCTGGCTCGAACGGCGAGGTGATCGCCGCCTGCCGGGCCCGCGCGGCCGAGCACCTCGCCCGCGCGGGCCTGACCGAGCGCTACCCTGCGGCGCGCAAGGCGCTGGAGGAGCGTCGGCGAACGCAGGACTGGCAGCCGGACCACGGCGTCACGGTCGAGGAGCAGCTGCTGATCGACGACCTGGTGCCGGGCGAGCACATCGAGCAGCGCGAGAACCCGCTGAAGCTCCTGACTTCCGGGCCCGAGCGCCCCGCTCCCATCCCGCAGTGGCTGGGCAAGAAGTGGCGTTTCCTGGCGCGCGTGCCCTGGTGGGAGGAAGCTGCGCTCGACCGGCCGACGGTCTTCGGGCACTACTGGCGCCACCGCGTGCACAAGCCGCTCGGGCCCTTCGACGAGCACGCCGCGCTCTTCGGCGTGGCGGTTGCCGGCGACTGGCTGGGTCCCGGCCGACGGGCCATGTGCATCGACTACCGCTGGCAGGGAGAATGGAGCCGACCTGCGCTTGCCGCGCTGCGGCCCGATCTCGGTGAACTGGTGTTCTGGGACGGCGAGAGGCTGCCGAGCCGGCCGGCATGACCGACCCGGTGGCCGCGACGCGCAACCTTCAGGTCGCCGAGCGCCTGCGCCAGTTCGCGGACCTGCTCGCGAGCCAGCACGCGAATCCCTTCCGGGTGGGCGCCTACCGGCGCGCCGCCGACACGGTCGCGGGCCTCGGGCGCGACGTCGGCGACATCCACGCCGAGCACGGCGTCGCCGCCCTCGAGGCGCTGCCGGGCATCGGCAGCTCGATCGCGGCGACCATCGCCGAGCTGGTGCGCACGGGCCGCTCCAGTCAGCTCGAGCGGCTGCGCGGCAGCCTCGACCCGGAGGCGCTGTTCCAGACCGTCCCGGGCATCGGCCCGGCGCTCGCGCGGCGCATCCACGACGGCCTGCACGCCGATACGCTCGAGGCGCTCGAGGTCGCCGCGCACGACGGCTCGCTCGAGGCGCTGCCGGGCGTAGGCCCGCGGCGCGCGGCCATGGTTCGGTCCGCGCTCGCCGGCATGCTGGCGAGGACGCGGCCGCCGCGCGGCAGCAGGGCTGAGGATGACGGCCCCGACGTCGCGCTGCTGCTGGACGTGGACCGCGAGTACCGCGAGGGCGCGGACGCAGGCCGGCTGCCGACGATCGCCCCGCGGCGATTCAACCCGACGGGCGAGTCATGGCTGCCGGTGCTGCACACCGAGCGCGGACCCTGGCATTTCAGCGCGCTCTTCTCGAACACCGCGCGCGCACACGAGCTCGGCCGCACGCGCGACTGGGTGGTGATCTACTTCGCCGCCGACGGTGCGCACGAGGGCCAGCGCACGGTGGTTACCGAGACCTCCGGCGTGCTCGCGGGCCGGCGCGTGGTCCGCGGCCTCGAGGCCGCGTGCCGGGAGCACTACCAGTCGAGGTAGCGCAGGTGGACGGGCGCGTAGCGCTCGCCGGACACCGCCTCGGGCGCGAACACGCGGTCGAGTTCCCGCAGCAGCTCGGTCGGCAGCGCGTGCGACGCGGCCGCAGCGTTCTCCTCGAGCCACCGGCGGCGCTTCGTGCCCGGGATCGGCACGATGTCCTCGCCCTGGTGCAGCAGCCACGCGAGCGACACCTGCGCGGGCGTCGCTCCAACCGTCGCCGCAAGTCGCTTGAGCGACTCTACGAGGCGCAGGTTGCGGTCGTAGTGCTCACCCTGGAAGCGCGGCAGGCCGGCGCGGAAGTCGCTGCCCGCGGAGTACTCCTCGGCGCGCTGCGCTTCGCCCGTGAGGAAGGCGCGCCCGAGCGGCGAGTAGGGCACGAGACCGATCCCGAGGCGGCGGCACGCCGGCAGCACGGAGGCCTCGAGGCCGCGCTCGAACAGCGAGTACTCGGACTGCAGCGCGCTGATCGGATGAACCGCGTGCGCCCGCTCGAGCGTCGCCGCGCTGGCCTCGGACAGCCCCAGGAAGCGCACCTTGCCTTCGCGCACCAGCTCGGCCATGGCGCCGACGGTCTCCTCGATCGGCACGGCCGGGTCCACGCGGTGCTGGTAGAAGAGGTCGATGTGGTCGGTGCCGAGCCGCTCGAGCGCCGCTTCGCAGACGCGGCGCACGTTCTCGGGCCGGCTGTCGAGGCCCTCGATGCGGCCCTCCACTATCCGGAACCCGAACTTGGTGGCGATGGTGACCCGATCGCGATCGGCGCCCAGCGCACGCCCCAGCAGCCGCTCGTTTTCGTACGGGCCGTAGACCTCGGCGGTGTCGAAGAAGGTGACGCCGAGGTCCAGCGCGCGGCGGATCGTCTCGACGGCCTCGCGCTCGTCCGCCTCGCCGTAGGCCCAGCTCATGCCCATGCAGCCGAGACCAAGCGCCGAGACGGTGAGACCCTGGGTGCCGAGTGCGCGTGCCTGCATGGGTGCCTGCCCGAGGGGAGGGAGAGGCGACAGTCTAGCGCGCTAAAGAGAGGCGCGACGGCGCGTCAGGACCTGCAGCTCGCGGCGGCGGTAGTCGATGATCAGGGTGTCGAGCAGGCCGAGCACGTCCATGCCGATCATCAGCACCGGCTCGTCCACGTAGCCCCAGTGCCGGAAGATGTGCAGGTCCACGAAGGTGATGGTGGCGTTGTTGATTAGGATTTCGCCGAGGCCGATGGACGGCACGGAGACGTTCGGCCCGCTCTGGATGTCGCCGGTCAGGCCGACGACGTCGTGCTCCCGCTCCTGGGCAGCTCTCTTTCGCATGGCCAGCAGCTGTTCGCGCAGCGCGAGGTTGCCGATGGTCTGCTGGGCGCCCGTGTCGATGATCGCCTTGACCGTAAGCGGCCCCACGCGCGCGTCGCTGGTGATCACGCGGGCCCGTGCCAGCTGCACCGGGATGGTGGCGAAGCCCGCGGGCGCGGGCTGCCGGCGCGAGCGCGCGATCTCGATCCGGTCCCGCCGGAACTCGATGGTGATGCGCTTGTCCTTGAGGCCCTCGGTCGCGAGCACGCCCTCGGCCCCGCCGAAAGCGTCCTCGACGATCAAGAGCTGCGGACGCTCGATCAGCAGGTCGCCGAACTCGAGACGATCCGCGCGAATCGTGGCCGCCAGCGCGGAGCCCGTCACGCCGTGCATGGTCACTCGGCCGGATTCCTCGACCGGGATGCCGAGGGACTCGGCCACCCTGGCGGTGACGGCCGAGCGGCTGGCGCCGGTATCGAGCACGAGCCGGAAGGGTCCCTGCCCGTTGATCAGCACCGGAGCCCAGATCCGGCCAATGCGGTCCCGCAGCGTCGGCGCGACGTAACGCGGCTCGGGCGCCGCGACCGTGACCTCGGGCAGCGGGATGGTCTGCTGCGGGGCCGGCGCGCGGTCCTCGTCCGCCGGCGCTGCCGGCGGATCGGTTCCCCATGCGGTCAGGCTCAGCAGGCCGGTGGCGGCGAGGGTCAGCGCTCGACGCATTCGAACAGCTCGCCGCTCGGGCCGCGCACCAGCATCACGCGACAGGGGACGCCCGCATCCACAGCGACGTGCTGGATGACGGACTCGACCTGGCCGCCCGCGCGGCCGAGCCGGGCGGCGAGCGCCTCGAGGTTCGGGCAGCGGCAGGTGAGGAGCGCCAGGCCGTCCTGGCCGGGTCGCATCGGGTGGGCGAGTGGCGCGGTCGTCCGGTCGTAGAAGTGCACCAGCACCACCTTGCCGGAGGCCTGGCGCCGCTCGCGGTAGACGGCCATGTGCACGCGCGTGCCCTCGGGCACGCCGTAGAGCCGGCAGGCCGCATCGCGACTCTCGCCCCACAGCTCCACGTCCGTGGCTTCGTGCACCCAGCCGAGGGCCTCCTCGTAAAAGCGCCGGGAGGCGTCGAGGTCGCGCGTCACGATCGAGACAGTGGCGACCTCGCTGAACTGGCCCGCGGACGGCGACAGCCTCCGGATGCCGGCCACGTGGCCGTGGCCCACCATGACCAGCAGCGCGAGGCCCGCGGGCCCGCTCACGATCACCTCCTCGGTGTCGTTGCTGCCGATGTGGAAGCGCTCGGCACGGCCGCGCGCGGCGCAGCCGGCGGCCGCGAGCGCCTCGAGCGCGGCCGAAATGGGCGCGCCGGTGTATATGTCGAGCGCCTTCGGACCGGCGTCGGTCGGTCGGTCCGGTGCGCCTGGGCCGTGGTCGTCGCGCGTGACCGCCGCGGTGGCACCGGGCCAGTGCGCGAGGCGCAGCCGGCCCCATGGGTGCCCGTCGCAGGACAGCGTCACGAGCCGTACGTCCTCGTGTACGGGCAGCTTCCAGGCCGCAAGCAGGTTCACCGAGGCGCGCAGGTCGAGCTCGACCCGGTAGCCGAACGTGTCGCGGAACAGGGCGAGCGCCGCATCCAGGTCGCGGACGCCCACGGTGGCCGATTCGATGGCGGTCATCATGGGCCGCGAAGGATAACCGGCTCCCGTCGCGCGCGGAATCGGGAACTGGCGCAGCGCCGAAGCGGTCCCTAACCTACGCCACCTACAGGAGGAATCCCGCATGGCGCTCGCAGGCAGGAAGACGACGATGCCGGCTCCCGGCGAGGCGCTGCCCGGCCGGGCGACCCCTATGCCCATCCCGGCGCGTCACTACGTCACCGGTCAGCCGCTGCAGCCGCCTTACCCGGCGGGCCTCGAGGAGGCCGTGTTCGCGCTGGGGTGCTTCTGGGGCGCTGAGCGCCGCCTCTGGCAGCAGCCGGGCGTGTTCGTCACGGCGGTCGGTTACGCGGCCGGCACGACGCCGAACCCCACCTACGAGGAGGTCTGCAGCGGGCTCACCGGCCACGCCGAGGTGGTGCGCGTGATCTTCGACCCGCAGCGGACGAGCTTCGGGCAGCTTCTGAAGGTGTTCTGGGAGTCGCACGACCCGACCCAGGGCATGCGGCAGGGCGGAGACATCGGCACCCAGTACCGTTCCGGCATCTACTGGACCACCGAGGCGCAGCGCGTCGCCGCAGAGGCCGCGCGCGAGGCTTACCAGAAGGCACTCGCAGCCGCGGGGCATCGGGCGCCGATCACGACCGAGATCCAGCCGGCCGGCGAGTTCTACTATGCCGAGGAGTACCACCAGCAGTACCTCGCCAAGAACCCGGGTGGCTATTGCGGGCTGGGTGGTTGCGGCGTGTCCTTCAGCCCGGAAGTGCCGATGCCCGGCGCCTGAGCCAAGGGCGCCGGCGGTGGATCAGCGGAGCATCCGCTTCCGCCGCAGGCTCTTGGCAATCTGCGGGGTGATCGTGGCGAGGGCGTCGCCGCGCGACTCCAGGTTCCTGGCCTTCGTCTTGACCTCCTGCACGAGCGTCGCGGTCTGCGTCTCGTATAGACGGGAGACGAGCTCAACCTTCCCCTCCATCGTGAAGATGGAAGGCGTGGCGACGAACTCGCCGTAGACGACCGGCACGCCGTAGACGCCGTAGTAGCCACCGTAGTACTCCCAGCCGCTGTCGATTGCCTTGTACTGGGCGCTGCCGCGGGTGTCGCGACCGCCACCTTCGCCGGCGGACAGCTGGCTGCCCACCAGGGTCGTGGCGAGCACCGCGTCGATCCGGTACTCCGCCACGGCCTTTTCGATGCCCTCGCGGCTGATCGGCGCCTTGTGGTCCATGACGTCGCAGCTCGCGATGGCCGTCGTCGCCTCGCTCTGAAGGCTGCTCGCCAGGAAGCGCTCGAACTGGCAGCGCTGGTTGAGATGCGGGCTGACGCCGAGTACGAGCACCCGCGCAAACGGCGGGACGCCCGGCGCCCTGGCCTGTTCCTCGGCGGCCACCGGTGCGGCGCAGGCTGCGCCCACGGCGAGCAGCAAGCCTGCGAGCGGCGCGCCGCGCCGCTGCCGGGACTCCACGCGACGGGTCATGGCATGCGCTCCCGTGTGGGGCAAGGAACGGACCGGGCTCAGCGCCGGCCGACGTGGTCGATCATCGGCACCGCGACGCCGAGGCGCTTCGCGGCCTCGGCGCACTGCTCGGCGCCCTTCAGGAACGGGTTCGGGACGCGAACGCCGCGCTGGTTTTCGCGGTTCGCGAGCAGTCCCCCGAGGTACTGGTAAACGGGCGTCGGGAACAGCGCCTGGGTGATGATGCCGGTGAACTCGCGCGGGTCCACGCCGGCGGCGTGCACGAGCGCCGTGGTGTCGCGCAGGCTCTCGACCACCGACGCCATCAGGAAGTTGCCCGCCGCCTTGACGATGTTCGCGGCCGGGGCGTCCTCGGACAGGACGTCCACGCGGCCGAGCACGGCCAGCGCGAGGCGCGCGCGCTCCACCGCGGCGTGCGGACCGGCAACCGGGATCACCAGTCGCCCGCTCTGCGCCGCCTCGGGCGGGCCGAACATCGGCGCCGAGACATAGGACTGGCCCGCCTTGGCGTGCGCCTCGGCGAGGCGCCGGGCGAGGCCGTCGCCGATGCTGCTCATGCAGACGTGGATGAGGCCCGGGACGCCCGCCGACACGAGCCGCCCCTGGGCATCGAAAATCACCGACTCGACCGCCGCATCGTCGCTCACCGCGGTGATGACGAGCTCGGCCTGGCAGGCCTCGGTGGGGTTGCCTACGAAGACCGTGCCCGGCGGGATCGCTTCGGGCCGCGGGCGGGTGCGATTCCACACCAGCAGCTCGTGGCCCGCGCTCGCGAGGCGCTGCGCCATGGGCCGCCCCATCGTGCCCAGTCCAATGAAACCGACTTTCATGGCGCCTCCCGCGCTCTTCGGGGTGTCTTGAAACTCAGCGCGGCTCCTCGCCGGGCCTGGGGTCCGCCATCGGGAACGTCTGTGCACCGCCGTCTGGCTGCGGCGCCGGCGGTAGCGGCTGTGTCGCAGGTATCGCCGGTGCAGCCGAGGGAGCCGCGGCGGCCGGCGCAGCGGTGATACGCGCCACCTCGGCGATCAGCGCCGGCGCGGGCGGCGGCGCGGGCGGGGCGCCCGGTGCGAGGATCTCGGAAGGCAGGATGCCGCTGCGGCCGTAGAAGCGGTCGTTCGCGCTCCTGCGCGGGAACAGGTAGGTGCCTTCGAGCGAGAGGCCGGCGAACAAGCCCTGGCTGCGAGAGTAGGAGTAGATCTCGGCGCCGAGCGTCAGGTCGGTCGCGGCCGTCGCCGACCTGCCCACGGGCCCGGCCACGGCGGCCGCGTCGCCGCCCATGGTCAGCTTGCCGCCGGCGATGCCCTCGACGCTGCGGCGCGTGGTGAACACGAACACCATGTCGGTCGCCTGCACGCCGAACTGCCAGCCGAAGCTGCCGGCGCCGATGCCGATGAACAGGGGGTTGCTCCAGCGGCCGTCGGGCTGGCGAACCAGCAGCACGCCCGTGCCCCCGCGGCCACCGAAGATGACGCCGGCCTTGACGACCTGGGGCAGTATGGCGATGCCCTCGGCCCGCTGCAGGAGCCAGTCCGGCACCCTGAGGTCCGGCATGGCCTGCAGTTCGGTGAGCACCTGTCGGGAAAGATCGATGGTATTCGCCTCGCGCGACTGGGCGGCGGCGGGGCCGGCGGCAAGCGTCGCAGCAAGCAGCAGGGCGGCGGGGACGGTCATGCGCATGTCGGGTTCCTCGTTGATATCCGGTCCCGTCTCAGGATCGGGACCGTGTCGCCGTCGGCAAGTTCCGCGGGCGACTCCCCGGCGCAAGTGTAGCCGGTTGCCGACGGTGCGGGCAGCCAGCGTTTCGGCGCGCCGCTATCATGCGTCCATGAAAGCCCTGATGCTGGCCGGTCTCGCGGCCGCCTCGTTCTCCGCGGTCACGCCCGTCTCGGCCGAGTGGCGCGACCGCGAGGAGGCCATCATGGGCACGCGCGTCGCGGTCGAGGCCTGGCACGAGGACGCTGCGGTCGCGGATGCTGCCATCGCGGCGGTCATCGCAGAGATGCACCGCGTGGACCGGCTGATGTCGCACTACAAGCCGGAGAGCGAACTGTCCCAGGTGAATGCCCGCGCGGCGGCCGGGCCGGTGACGGTGGCGCCCGAGCTCGCATCCCTCGTGTCGCGCGCCCTCGAGTTCTCGGTGCTCACGGACGGGGCCTTCGACATCACTTACGCGGGCGTCGGCCACCTGTACGACTACCGTGCGCACGAGCGGCCGAGCGACGCGCAGATCGCCGCAGGCCTGTCAGCCGTGAACTGGCGCCTCGTCGTCGTGGACCGCGAGGCGTCCACGATCCGATTCGGCCGCGAGGGCGTGCGCATTGACCTCGGCGGCATCGCCAAGGGCTACGCCGTGGACCGTGGGATCGCCATCCTGGCGGACATGGGCATCCGGCACGGCACGGTCACCGCCGGCGGCGATACGCGCATCCTCGGCGACCGGCTCGGCCGGCCCTGGGTCGTCGGCATCCGCCACCCGGACGACCAGCAGCGCGTGATCTCGCGCATCCCGCTCTCGGACGCGGCGCTGTCCACCTCGGGGGACTACGAGCGCTATTTCGACGAGGACGGCAAGCGCTACCACCACATCATCAACCCGCGCACGGGCCGCAGCGCCGGCGAGTTGCGCAGCGTGACCGTCATCGGGCCCGACGCCACCACGACCGACGGACTCTCCACCAGCGTATTCGTGCTGGGCGCCGAGCGCGGGCTCGCGCTCATCGAGCGGCTCGGCGACGTGGACGCCGTGCTGGTGACCGGCGACGGGAAGGTGCTGTACTCGTCGGGGCTTGCCCCGCCATAGGCGCTGCCCCGGGTTCACGGCCGCGGCCGCAGCCATGTCACGGCGGCCGGCGTGGCGCCCGCGGGTATTGCCTGCGTCAGAACCAGCCCGAGACGAACAGCTGCAGCACGTTGGCACTGAAGTCGTACAGCGGCTCGGTGCCGGGCGGGACGCCCGTGACGCGCAGGTCGCGGAAGTCGTCGTAGTCGAACAGGATGTGGTCGAAGCGGAAGTTGACGGTCGCCCTCTGCAGGAAATCCATTCCCGGCAGCTTGACCTCGTAGCTCGCGCCGACGCCGAAGGTGTGGCTGGTCATGGTGGCCAGCTCCTTGTCGCGGGCGAGGAAGTTCTGGAAGTCCGCGCGCGGGAACAGGTCCGCGTAGAAGTCCGCTGCGTCCTGCGTGTACCAGCGGTAGCGCGCGTCGAAGATCCAGCGCGGACCCCAGGGGTGCGTGTAGGAGAGCTCGACCGTGTGGCCGAGGATGCCCCAGGTGTCCGAGTACCAGCGGTACTCGAGCTGTGCGGCTGCGCGCCAGGGCAGGAAGTGCCTTCCCCGGACCGCGAGCGCGTTGCCGGTGCGGGTGCGCGGGTAGACCTCCGGCTGGAAGGAGAAGCCCGAGGCCGAGTCCGGGTCGAGGTAGCGGACGCTTCGGTAGGGATTGTTGAGGAAGCCTTCCTCGGTGACCGTTTCCCAGGACAGGCCGAGGATCAGCGACTTCGTGGCCACCTGGGTGAGGTCAACGCCGTAGACGCGGCGATCCACACGGTCCTCGAAGGTGGCGTCGCCGCGGCGGAAGACCTTGTCCCAGCCGCGCGCGAAAGACAGCTGCACGGTCGTGAGGTCGCCGAACATGTCCTGCGCGATGGACACGCTGGCCGAGTTGGCCTCGTAGTCGCTTTCCTCGCTGTTCGTGAAGCCGATCGAGTACTTCGACTTGCCGCGCAGGTACTCGCCGCCGAGGCTGTACTCCGTGCGCTCCTCCGTGTAGGGGCTGGCGGTGGTCACGACGTCGATCGAGGCGCTCGAGACCATGTCCACGTAGTAGTTGGCGCTGACCGCGTACTTCTCTTCGAACTTCTTGCGCACCAGCAGCGACGGACCGTCGATCTCCACGCCACCGCCTTCGTAGCGGTGGTACATGATGTCGGCGCGGTCCTCCTCCAGCACGCCTGCCCGGGCCGGCACCGCCAGCACCGCGCAGCAGCATGAAAGCGCGAGGACGGCGCGCGCGCGCATGGTCAGTTGCAGCCGCAGCCGCCGCCGGCGCCGCCCATGGCGCCGCGGGAGCCCTCGCGCGACTCGTAGACGTGCTTGACGTAGGAAGAGGAGACCGGGTCGCGGTCCCAGCTCATGATCGGATCCGCCAGGCGCTCCCGCTCGTAGGGCTTCACCCAGGGCTCTATGGGGCCGCAGCCGGCGGCGCCGAGCGCGGCTGCGAGCCACAGGACCATGCGGAGATTCCTCATGCTCACTCCCTCAGCAACCGGCGGACCTGGTTGATGTACTCGTTCTCGTCGCCGGGCTTGTAGGCCCGGTGCAGCCAGCGCACGCTGCCCTTGCGGTCCACCAGCAGGGTCGTGGGCATTGCGGAAACGCCGTACTTGCCGCTCACCGTGTTTTCCCGGTCGAAGGCGATGGGGAAGGAAACCGGCATGGCCGAGAGGAAGCGTTCGGCGTCCTTCGTCTCGCTCTCGACGTTGACGCCGAGGAGCGTGAAGCCCATGGGCTGGTACTTCCGGTACATCTCGTCGAGGATCGGGAATTCCTGGCGGCAGGGTGCGCACCAGCTGGCCCAGAAATTGAGCATCACGACCTTGCCGCGCAGGTCCGCGAGCTGGACCGCGCCACCGGAGCGCAGCGGCAGCTCGAAGTCCGGCGCGGGCGTGGTGCCGCCGGCGGCTCCGGCGGCGAGCGTCGCCGGCGCGGCGCAGGCGGCGGCCGTAGCGAGGGCCGATCCGAGGAAGCTGCGGCGGGTCGTCAGCATGGGTGGTTCGCCTCCGTGGTCCTGGACGCGTTCAGAAGAACGCCGTCAGCGAGACCGTCGCCTCGAAGTTGTGGGTTTCCTTGTTCGTCCCCACGACGTCCACCTCGAGGATGTGGTCCCGTACGTTGAGGTGCAGCGCGAGCCAGTCCGTCAGCAGGAGCCTTGCCCCCGCACCCAGGGTGACCGTGAAGCGGTCGTCCCCCGCGAAGGTGGTGCTGCCCGCGCCTGCGGTCAGGTAGACCGCGCTGTTGTAGGCGCGCGAACCGCCCAGGAACACCTCTCCTGGGAGGACATTCCATCCGAAGCCGAGGCTCCAGTACTTGAACTCCCTCTCACTATCCGTCAGCAGCGGCGCGGAGCCGGACAGCCTCTCGTAGCTGGAGATGCCGGCATCGGACCTGCCGAAGATCGCTTCGGCGAAGAAGTCCTCGCTGATGTGGAAGGCGATGCGCCCGCCGTAGACCTTGTTCACCTCGAAGTCCTCGACGGACAGCGAGCCTATGAAGGCGCCGGCCTCCCAGTTCTCGGTGTCGATCTTCGCCGGCTTGATCGGGCGACGCTCGACCTGTGGCGAGATCACCTCCGGGACGGACTCGTCGTCCGCCGCCGGCTCCGGGACTTCGACGCTCCGCGCGCCGGCGCAGCCGGCGAGCGCGACGGCGGCGCTCAGAAGAAGAATGCGAAACCCAGCTTCCATTCGTCGGCTTCCTCGTTGTCGTCGCGGTCGGTGAACACGACGTACTTGTTGAACTCCGCCCGCAGTATGAAGCGGCGCGACAGGTAGCCCTTTAAGCCCACGCTCGCGTACGCGACCTGGTCCGTGCGCGACTCGGTCTGCACCAGCGTGGCCTTGGGCTCGATGTCGATCACGCCCGTCCCGAGGCCCGCGAACGGCTGGATGCGCCAGTCGGGCCTGAACACGTGGGTGAGCCCGATTGTCGCCATCTGGCCGTCTGAGAAGCTGCCGAGGATCTGCGAGAGGCGAAGTTCCGCGGACAGCTGCGGGTTGAACGCGAAGGCGCCGTAGATCGTGATGACGTTGGCACCCCCGAAGTCGCCGGCGAGGACTCCGAGCTCGCGCCGGTGCTCGCCGAAGTCCTCGCGCCTGGGATCGTCGACGGACAGCGGCGAGCCTGTCTCGCCCAGCGTCTCCAGCATGCGCGAGCGGTGCACCCAGCCGCTGCGGCCGGCGGCATCCACGACCTTGAACCAGTCGGTGCGGCGCTTCCCGACGGTGACGCGCTCGCCGCGCTTGACGACCTGGGTGACCGGGAAGCCGCGGCCGGGGCCCGTGCGAAGCTCGAGGTAGGGCTCTGCCACCGTGACGACGGGGCCGTCGGCGGCGCCGGCGATGAACGGCAGCAGGAGCAGGGCGCCAATGAGAAGTGATTTCATGGTGGGCGGGGACAGTCCCCTGCGGGGACAGTCCCCATTTCAGTTCGCCGGCGCCGCAAAGGGATCGTTGTAATACTGTCCACCGATGTCGAGCCACTCGGCGATGAGCCGCAGTTCCGCCGGGTCCAGGAAGCCCTCGTGGGAGCCGCCGCCCTCGAACCGGCTGAAGAACCGCGTCGAGGCCCGCGCACCGCCGCCGCTCATCGAAGGCGGCACCGGCACGGGTACCAGCGTCGGCAGGCCAGTCACCGGGTCCGGCGGCCCGGGGACCAGGATGTCCTGAAGCGCGCCCATGTTAACTTCCTGGGCGTTGTCGGTGAACAGGAGCTCGCGGAACGACACGAGGTGGTCGGCCTGATCGGGCGAGGGTTCACCGCTCAGGTCGAGCTGCCCGGCCGGCACGCGCACCAGGCCGTCGGCGTCCAGCGGACTGTGGCAGGACAGGCAGCTGCGATCCTCGAGGACGGTCACGCCGTCCGTGTCGAGCACCTGCCGCACGCGATCCCAGAGGGGCTGCAGGTGGTCCGGAAAGTGAATGACGATTCGGCACAGCGAGGACCATTCCTGCATGCAGGTGAGGCTCGTCGGCGCCGGAGTGGCGAGATCCGAGTAGCGATAGGCGAAGGGGGCGTCAGGCGCGCGTCCGGCGGCGGCCTCGTCCGTCCACACGTCCTCGTACACCACGTCCACCGACGGTGGCAGCTGATGCGGCTCAACGTCTCCGCCATGGTCTCGCCCTGGTCGGCGAACAGCGCCGCCACGGTGTTGGGGAACGGAGAGCCCGTGGTCGGCGCGCCCGGGTTCACGCTCGCCGTGAGCCCGCTGCGCCCATGCGAGATGCGCGGCCGGCCGGCCGGCTGCTGCCCGGCCGGGACGTGGCAGCCGTTGCAGGTGACGACCTCGCCTGCGCGCAGCTGCAGCCAGTTCAGGTGCCGCGGCGAGACGCGCTTGCCGGCGCGGTCCACGACGGTGATGCCGAAGGGCACGCCGGCCGGCACCTTCACCTTGACCGAGCCGTCCGGCTCGATCGGCGCGTAGCCGAGGATCTCGCGCATGCCGAGCCCGCCGGCGACGCCGAAGGCCGTGCCGCGGAAGTCTCGCACCTCGCGGTCGGGAAGGCCCACTGCCTTCTCGATGCGCAGGAAGCGCGCCGGGCGCTGATCGGCGGTGGCCCGGGCCGGGTCACGGATCACCGTGATGCCACCCGGGGCGGTGTCGGCGCCGTCAAGGTCGTACACGCTGCGGATGTGCAGCAGGCCGACGTTCTCGGTCGCGAGGTCGGCGTCGTAGTCGACGCCGGCGACCGCGTCGAGCAGCACGGGCGGCCGGGTGCGCGGCTGCATCGCGACCACGTCGGTGAACATCGTGCCTTCGACCGGCTGCAGCACCGGGCGCTGGGTGGCATCCCGGGGATCCCACATGAAGACGCTGTAGAGCAACGGCGCGGCCACCGACGCCGGGTCGGCCAGGTTGTCGTTGCTGCAGGGCTGGATGCGCCCGCCGAGCTGGACGCGGCAGAGGGTCCAGCTCACCAGCACCCGGTCGGTGCCGTCCCACAGCGGGAACAGCGCCGCGTAGCGTCCGCCCGGCGAGAGACCCGGCGCGGTGCGCACGTCATTGGCCGTGAGCTTCACCTGCGCAGGCCCCGGCATGCCCGCGTTCGCGAGCACCGGCTGCGAGATCTCGACGAAACCCGCGGCGTCGATCAGCGCGGCGTCGCCGCCCTGGGCTGTGCCGCTGAACGGACGGATCAGCGACACGATCCGCCCGTCCGGCCGCGGACGGGGCTGCAGGAACTGGACGGTCGAGCCGCCGCTGCCCGTCGCATGGCTGTTCGCGCCATAGAGCAGCTCGAGGCCAGCCCCGTCGGGACGGACCGTGTAAAGGTGGATGGAGCTGCCCGACGCGTTCTCCCAGCGCGAGAACACGATCCGCCCGTCGCTCATCACGGCGGGGTCGAGATCGTGGCTCTGGTTGAAGGAGATCTGGCGGATGCCCGTGCCGTCGGGGTTCATGACGTGCAGGACGAAGGCCCACTCCCGCCGGTCCTCGTCGAGCGCCGGGAACTGGGGCTTGCCCTCGTCGATCAACGTCGCCTTCGACTGGCGCTGGCGCGTGGACGAGAACACGATGCGCCCGTCCGGCAGGTAGTGGGGCGCTACGTCGTGGCCTTCCTCGGCGACGAGGTCCGAGGTGATTACGCGCCGCAGCGTGTCGGACGTGCGGTCGTACTCCCAGATGTTCCAGGTGGGCTGTTCGCTTTCATCGGCGCCGCGGATGAGCGGCGGGCGCATGGAGAACAGCA
Source organism: Gammaproteobacteria bacterium (assembly GCA_037443885.1). Lineage (GTDB taxonomy): Bacteria > Pseudomonadota > Gammaproteobacteria > Steroidobacterales > Steroidobacteraceae > SG8-30. The sequence continues at coordinate 16,253 of JBBINN010000003.1, forward strand.
GGCGGTTGCCGTCGTAGGAGACTTCGACGTCGCGCAGGTCCCACTCGCCATTGGTGATCGCGCGCGTCAGGTTGCGCTCCGCCGCGGAAGGCGAGGCGCGGTCGCGAAGCCAGAGGTCCGCGCCCGCCTGGAACGTCCTCATGCGCCGCACGTCCTCGGTGCCGGTGGGCAAGGCCCGCTTGACGTAGGCGATGGGGAAGTCGAGCACGACCGGATCCGGCGACTGGCCGCCGCCGATGTCGAGGCTGCCCTCGCTGCTGCTCTCGCAGCCCGCGATCGCGATCAACGCAGCCGCCGCGACCGCACCTTTCCATTTCGTGACGCGCATCTCGATCCGCTCTCCTGGCTTCTCGCCGCCGCGCGCCGATCGCGCGGGAGCTGCCAAACGCTTCACACTTTTCTGAGGCTTTCCGGCAACGCAAGGCGGTGTGCAGCACGGCTGCGCACCACGATTCACGCTTCGAGCCTAGCGTGAACGCGCGGCGCGTGGAATGTCGCAGTTCAGAGACATTACGTCGCGTGCCTCGCATGCCTATAGTCGGCCCCGTCTGCAGGACGCCGTGAGTGAACGGAGCACACAAATGAAACGCGACCGACGCAATCCAGACGGCCATGTGATCCGCATCGCCGCCAGCGCGCTGCTCGCCGCGACGCTGTTCGCGGGCGCCGCCGAGGCTGGCCCGCGCGAGCAGGCGAAGCGCATGCACGACCGCGTCGCGGGTGTGCCGCCGAGCGCAACTACGCTCGACGCCATGGCGGCCGACATCGGCGCAGGGCGGGCCCAGGACGCGGCCTTCCGCGCGATGGAACATCCCGCGTTCTACTCCGTCACGCTCAAGAACCTCGCGATGCCGTGGACCAACCGCGACCGCACGGTGTTCGCGCCGCTGAACGACTACGTCGCGACCTTCATCGGCATGGTCCGCGACGACGTGCCCATGAACGAGCTGCTTTCCGCCGACATCCTCTACGTGGGCGGCGGCGTCTCGGGTGTGCCGGCGCCGAGCGCCTCGAGCAACGCGCACTACGAGGAGCTTGAGCGCCGCCACGCGGACCTGAAGGAGACGCTCCAGCGGCGCACGCAGTCGGGCACCTACGGGTTCCCGGCGGAGGCGGCCGCAGGTGTGATGACGACCCGCGCCGCGGCGGAGGCCTTCTTCGTCGCCGGCACCAACCGCGCGATGTTCCGCTTCACGCTCCTGAATCACCTCTGCCACGACCTGGAGGAGCTGCAGGACGGCACGCGCCAGGCCGACCGCATCCGCCAGGACGTGAGCCGCAGCCCGGGTGGAGACAGCCGCCTGTTCCTCAACAACTGCGTCACCTGCCACGCGGGCATGGACCCGTTGGCGCAGGCCTTCGCCTACCACGACTGGGACGAGGCCCAGGGGCGCATGGTCTACACGCCCGGACAGGTCCGCCCCAAGTACTCGATCAACGCCGACACCTTCCGGCCCGGTTACGTGACCCGCAGCGACCGCTGGGACAACTACTGGCGCGCGGGCCACAACGCGCTTCTCGGCTGGAGCCCGGTCCTGCCCGGCAGCGGCGCCGGCGCCGCGTCGCTCGGTGCCGAGCTCGGCAACAGCGAGGCCTTCGCGAGCTGCCAGGTGGAGAAGGTGTTCCGCACGGTGTGCCTGCGCACGCCGACCGACGCGGCCGATCGTGCGCGGGTCGCCTCGATGGTGTCCTCGTTCCGGTCCGGCGGCTACCGGCTGAAGCAGGTCTTCGCCGATTCCGCCGCCTACTGCATGGGCGAGTGAGGAGACAGGACATGAACCCGATCCATGCCAACTCGCTCCGCGGCCTGCGCGCCGCGCTCGTCGTCGCGTCACTCGGCTGGCTCGCGGCCGCCTGCGGCGGCGGCGCGGCGGTCGAGGAAAACCCCGTCACCAGCGCGCCGCCCGCGGCCGGCTACAGCGGCCCGCCGCCGGCCAGCCAGGACGTGCAGGCGTTCAAGCTCAATGTCTGGGACAACCTGCAGGCCAACAACCGCTGCGGTTCCTGCCACGGAGAAGGCGGCCAGGCGCCGTCATTCGTGCGCCGCGACGACATCAATCTCGCGTACCAGGCTGCCAACGGCATCGTCAACCTCAACGACCCGCGCAGCTCGCGCATGGTCGGCAAGGTCGGTGGCGGCCACAACTGCTGGCTCGCGGCCGATTCGGCCTGCGCCGACCAACTGACCGTGTGGATCCGCAACTGGGCCGGTGCCACCGTCGGCGGTGCCCGCGAGATCACGCTGCTGCCGCCGCCGCTCCGTGACGTTGGCGCCAGCAAGTCGTTCCCGGCGAGCCCCGGCAGCTTCGCCACCACCGTGCACCCCTTGCTCGAGCAGTACTGCTCGCGCTGTCACGTCTCTGCCGGACAGCCCGCGCAGTCGCCGTTCTTCGCCGAGCGAGACGTGGATCTCGCCTACGCCGCGGCCCGCCCGCGCATCAACCTCGATGCGCCGGAGCTGTCGCGCTTCGTGGTGCGCCTGCGCGAGGAGTTCCATAACTGCTGGGGCGACTGCGCCCAGAACGCGAACGCCATGGAGGCGGCGATCCGCCAGTTCGCCGACAGCGTGCCGGTGACGCAGGTGGATCCGACGCTGCTCGTCTCCAAGGCGCTGTCGCTCTACGAGGGCGTGGTTGCCAGCGGCGGAAACCGCTTCGACAGCAACGTCATCGCGCTGTTCGAGTTCAAGACGGGCACCGGCACGGTGGCCTACGACACGAGCGGCGTGGAGCCTGCGGCGAACCTCAATTTCTCCGGCGACGTCGAGTGGGTCGGCGGCTGGGGCGTCAACGTCCGGTCGGGCAAGCTGCAGTCCTCGACCACCGGCAGCCGCAAGCTGCACGACCTGATCAAGGCCACCGGCGAGTACTCGATCGAGGCCTGGGTCGCGCCCGCCAACGTCGTGCAGGAGGACGCCTACGTCGTCAGCTACTCCGGCGGCACGACCGCCCGCAACTTCACGCTCGGCCAGACGATGTACGACTACGACTTCATGAACCGCAGCAGCACGACCGGCGCGAACGGCGCGCCGCAGCTGTCCACGCCCTCGGCCCGGCAGGTCCTGCAGGCGACGCTGCAGCACGTGGTGGCGACCTACGATCCCGTCGAGGGCCGCCGCATCTACGTGAACGGTGAGCTGGTGACCAACCGCGACCCGCAGGGCGGCGGCTCCCTGGCCGACTGGAACGACACCTTCGCGCTGGTTCTCGGCAACGAGGTCTCCGGCAACCGCCAGTGGCAGGGCGTGATCCGCCTGGTCGCGCTCCACAACCGCTCGCTCAGCCAGCCGCAGATCCAGCAGAACTTCGAGGCAGGCGTCGGCGAGCGCTTCTACATGCTGTTCAGCGTGGCGCACCTGACGGACATCCCGGACAGTTACGTGCTGCTCGAGGCGAGCCAGTTCGACAGCTACGGCTACCTGTTCGAGAAGCCGTCGGTGGTCAGGCTCACCCCCGGAGCGGCGCCGTCGACGCTCGACGGGCTGCGCGTGCAGGGCGTGCGGCTCGGCATCAACGGCGCCGAGGCGAAGATCGGCCAGGCCTTCGTCTCGGTGGACGCCACCGTTAACGCCGCCGGCTACGAGTCGCCCACCGGCTTCCCGCTGACGTCCATCGGCACGGTCATTGGCCTCGACAAGGGACCGGCGCTCGACCAGTTCTTCCTCACCTTCGAGCAGATCGCCGGCCGTTCCCGCGCCTACACGGAGGACCCGCCGATCCCGCCGCCGCCGCCAGCGGACGGCGTGCCACAGCCGCGGGTGGGCCTGAGAACCTTCGAGCGCATCGCGGCTTCGATGGCCGAGATGACCGGCGTGCCGCGCAGCGACCCGGCAGTCGACGAGACCTACCAGCGGGTCAAGCAGCAGCTGCCGACCGCCGACGGCATAGAGGGCTTCCTGTCCTCGCACCAGATCGGCGTGGCGCAGATGGCCATCGAGGTCTGCAACTCGCTGGTGGACGATCCGGGCAGGCGCGCGGCGTTCTTCCCGGGTTTCAACTTCGCGGCACCGGCGGCGCAGGCCTTCGACACGGCGCCCGAGCGCGAGCTCGTCATCGGGCCGCTCGTAGCGCGTGCCGTGGGCAGCGGGCTCGCGACGCAGCCCTCGGCCGACGAGATCCGCGCGGAACTCGAGTCCCTGATGGGGCGGCTGACGGCCTGCGGGGCCGGCTGCTCCGCGAACCGGACGGCGACCGTCGTCAAGGCCAGCTGCGCCGCGGTGCTCGGCAGCGCCACCACGCTGCTGCAGTGATTCGGACCGACGAGTAGAAATTGAAGAGAGGCACCGACATGTTCAGGAAACAAAGGCGCGGACCCCTCCACCCGGACGAGCCGATCCGCCAGCCCGACCATCCGCGGCCGGTGACCCGGCGGCAGTTCATCGCGCAGGGGCTGATGGCCGGCAGCGCCACCGTCGTCGCTCCGACCGTGTTCGGCCTGTTCGCCAACCCGCGCGCCGCCGAGGCCGCGCTGTCGGCGGACCTCCAGCTGCTCAAGCAGCGCTGCGGCATCGCGGTGCAGGGCGCGGGCCGCATTCCGTTCATCTGCATCGACCTCGCCGGCGGCGCCAACATGGTCGGCTCGAACGTCCTCGCGGGCGGCCGCGGCGGGCAACTCGATCTGATCTCCGTGGCGGGCTATGCGCGCCAGGGCCTGCCTGGCGACATGGTGCCGGGCGCGCCGAACCCGACGAGCCCGACGAACAGCTGGATCAACGATCAGCTGGGTCTGCGCTTCCACTCGGACAGCGCCTTCCTGCGCGGCATTCTGGACCGCGTCTCGCCGATGGCGATTGCGGGAACCAACGGCGCCGTCATCCCGGCGCGCTCCGAGAACGACACCGGCAACAATCCGCACAACCCGATGTACGGCATCTACAAGGCCGGTGCGGACGGCGAACTGCTGACGCTGATCGGCTCGCGCGCTTCCGAGTCGGGTGGCAATTCCATGGCCCCGGCCGCGATGGTCGACCCCACGGTGACGCCGACGAAGGTGGACCGCACCAGCGACGTCACCGGTCTCGTGGATACCGGCAAGCTGGTGGGCCTTCTCGACCAGGACGACGCGGTGGCCGTGATGGAGTCCATCCAGCGCCTGTCCGACCGCAAGCTCGGCCGCGTCAACACCGGGATCACCCGCGACGAGGTGATCAAGGAGATGGTGCGCTGCAACTACGTGAAGTCCGCGGACCTCGCGGACCGTTACGGCGATCCCTCGGCCCTCAATCCGGAACTCGACCCGGACATCGTGGGCTCCGCGGGAATCTTCAGCCGGGCCGAGTTCGACGCCGACGCCGAGTTCCGCAAGACCGCCGCCGTCATGAAGCTGGTGGTCAACGGCTACGCCGGCGCCGGCACCATCACCATGGGTGGCTACGACTACCACGGCCAGGGCCGCGCCACGGGCGAGATCCGCGACTTCCGCGCGGGGCGCTGCATGGGCGCCTGCCTGGAGTACGCCGCGCGCCGGGGCGTGCCGCTGATGCTCTACGTCTTCAGCGACGGGTCGCTCTCGGCGAGCGGCCAGGTGGACAACACCGCTGATGGCCGAGGCAAGTTCATGTGGACGAGCGACAACCAGCAGACCGCGGCGTCGTTCTTCCTGGTCTACAGCCCGAGCGGCCGGCCGCAGCTCTACACCGGCGACGGCCGGCCGCCGGAGCAGCACCAGCAGATCGGCTGGTTCAGGCCCGACGGGTCCGTGGAAACCTCGTCCACGCCGGCGGCGAACAACGTCAATCTGCTGGTCGAGACCGTGGTTCTCAACTACCTCGCGCTCCACGGGGACCAGGGGAGCTTCGCGTCCGTGTTCCCCCGCAACGGCCTCGGCTCGGCTTCACTCCGGGACAGCCTCATCGCCTTCAACCCGATCGTGAATGGCCGCATCACGTGACCGGGCCGCGTCGCGGAACTGCGACGCGGCTCAAGGTCGTGACGGTAGCGATCGTGTCAACGTTATGTCACCTTGGCAGGAGGCCCGGACGTGGCGCGGACGGGCCGCCGGGCCGGACAGCAGGGCAGCGGAGGGCACGGTGGCGGAGCGAACGGCGGTCGGGCGGGCAGGGCGCGGGGCGGCGATTCTCGCGCTGCTGCTCGGGCTCTTTCTGGCCCACGCGCCCGCGCGCGCCGGGGAACCTGCCACCGCCCCCGATTTCGCGCTGAAGGCCCTCGGCGGCGGGAACTACCGACTGTCCGAGCGCCGCGGCGAGGTCGTGGCGCTCCTGTTCTGGGGCAGCTGGTGCGGCGGCTGCAGGAGCGAGCTCGAGCGGCTGGAGCGGCTCGGAGCCACCTACGCCGGCGCCGGGCTCTCTGTCTGGGGCGTCGTGCTCGACGAGGAGCCCGGCGACGCGCGCGCAGTCGCCTCGGCGCTCGGCCTCTCGATGCCGCAGCTGCACGACGCGAGGCGTGAAGTCGCCAGGGCCTACCGGCCCAAGCGCCTGCCGACGCTGCTCCTGATCGACCGCGGCGGCGCGGTGCGCTATGCCTACGGGGAACTGGATTCGCGCGCGGAGCGGAAGATGCTCGCCGACCTGCGCGGCTTGCTGGACGAGTGAGGGAACGCATGGCCATCGACAGCCCGGGAATTGCACACGCCTACCTGAGCGGCCGCGACCGCGGCTACCGCGAGCGGCAACCGGCGCGCAGGCCGGCTGCCTTCTGGCTGGCCGTGGCTGCTGCCTGCCTGCTCGCCCTCGGAGCGACAGCGGCCCTCGCCGAGGAGGGCGCGCCGCCACCGGACTTCCAGTCTCTCGACGGCGAGATCGGCGCGCTCAAGCAGGAGGTCGTGGACCTCAATCGCGACCTGTTCCTGCTCGAGGAGGAGCTGCTGTTCCCGGCGAACACCCAGGTGGCTGTGTTCGTGTCGATGGACGTCGGCACCTTCTTCGGCCTCGACTCGGTCCAGATCCTCGTCGACGGCAAGGAGGTGACGAACTACCTCTACACCCAGCGCGAGGTGGATGCGCTTCTGCGCGGCGGCGTGCACCGCGTGTGGCTCGGCAACCTCAAGGCGGGCAAGCACGAGCTGACCGCGTTCTTCACCGGCGTCGGCCCGCACGGCCGGGACTACCGGCGTGGCGCGACCCTCGAGATCGACAAGGGCGTCGGCGCCAAGTATGTCGAACTCAGGATCAGCGACCGCGTCCAGAAGCTGCAGCCGGAGTTCCTGGTCCGGGAGTGGGACTGACCGTGAGAGCAGGCGGGGTCCGGGGCTGGCTTGCCGCCGCGGCGCTCGGCCTTGCGGCCGCGGCGTCGCAGGGCGGTCAGGCGGGCGGCGACGTGCCGCCGGTCGCGATCGCAGACCTGCATTACGGCGACGTGCTCTTCCACTTCTACCGGGGCCTGTATTTCGACGGCATCGTCCGCGCCGAAGCGTACGCCCAGCAGGGCCGGATGGCGCCCCACCGCGACGACGCCGAGCTGCTTCTCGGGGGCATGTACCTGTCCTTCGGTCAGCACGCGCGCGCGCGGGAGGTCTTCGAGAGGCTCCTGGCCCGCGAAGGGACGCCACCGGCGGTCCGCGACCGCGCCTGGTTCTACCTCGGGCGGGTGCTCTACGCACGCGGCTACTTCGAGGAGTCGGACGTGGCGCTGCGGCGCGCCGGCCCCGCGCTCGCGCCCGAGCTTGACGCCGAGCGTCGCCTCCTGCTGGCGCAGGGCCTGATGTTCCGCGGCCGCTACGACGAGGCGGTCGCCGAGCTCGAGGGGTGGAGCGGCCCGCCGAGCTGGACGGCATACGGCCGGTTCAACCTCGGCGTTGCGCTGGTGCGGGCAGGCCGCGTGGACCAGGGGCTCGGGCTGCTCGACGCCGTGGGCCGGATGCAGGCGCAGGGCGAGGAGATGAAGGCCCTGCGCGACAAGGCGAATGTCGCGACCGCCTACGCGCTGCTGCAGGCGGACCGGCCGCTCGAGGCGCGCGGCGCGCTCGACCGCGTGCGCCTCGGCGGCCCGCAGTCGAGCAAGGCGCTCCTTGGCGCCGGCTGGGCGGACGCGGCGCTCGAACGCTACGAGGACGCCCTCGCGCCCTGGCTCGAACTGCAGGGACGGGGCCTGCTCGACGCGGCCGTGCAGGAGTCCTACCTCGCGGTGCCCTACGCCTACGCGCGGCTCGACGCGGAGGGGCAGGCCGCGGAGCTCTATGAGCGCGCGGTCCGCGCCTACGACGAGGAGCGTGGCCGCCTCGACGAGTCGATCGCGGCGATCCGTACGGGTCGCATGCTCGAGTCGGTGCTCGCCGCGGACCGCGAGGACCAGCAGGGCTGGTTCTGGCAGCTGGCGACGTTGCCGGATGCCCCGGAATCGCGCTACCTCTATCACCTTCTCGCCAGCCACGAGTTTCAGGAGGCGTTGAAGAATTATCGCTCGCTCGACTTCATGGGCCGCAACCTCGCGGCCTGGCGCGAGGACCTCGAGGTGTTCGCGCACATGGTGGATACAAGGCGGCGGGCCTACGACGCCAAGGCGCCCGCTGCGGGCGAGCGACTCGGCGAGGTGGACGTGGAGGCGCTGGATGCGCGACGCGACGCGATCAAGGCGCGTCTCGACGCGGCTTTGCGCGACCGGGACTCCGCGGCGCTCGCGAGCGTTGACGAGTCGCGCCAGCTCGCCCTGATCGCGGGCGTCGAGGGCGAGCTCGCCGCCCGCGCCGACGATCCCTCGCTCGCCGACGCGCGCGAGAAGGCGAGGCTCGCCCGCGGCGTGGTGCAGTGGGAGCTCGACCGCGAGTTCGGCCTGCGCGCCTGGCAGGCCCGGCGGGCACTGCGGGACCTCGACGCTCAGCTGTTCAACGCGCGAACGCGCTCGCGTGCGACGGCCGATGCGATCGAGGCGATTCCGGGGCGGAACGACGATTTCGAGGCGAGGATCGCCGGAATCTCGCCGCGGATCGCCGCGCTCGAGCAGCGGGTGGCGGCGCTGCGCGACCGGCAGGGCGAGTACCTCGCCTCGCTCGCGGTCCGGGAGCTCGAGGCGCAGCAGGCGCGCCTCGCGGAGTACTCGCTGCAAGCCCGCTACGCGCTGGCCACGCTCTACGACCGCGCCACGGCGGGCGGCGCCGGGGGCGCGCCGTGAGCCTGCGCGCGGTCCTCGTCGCCACGTTGGCCCTGGCCGCGGCCGCGAGTCTCGCGGCCGAGCCGCCGGAGCGCACGCTGAAGGACCTGCGCAAGGCTGCGCCGCCGCTTCGCAAGGGCGAGACCGTCGCGCCCGACGCGGCCCGGGCCCGCGAGTTGTACCGCGGCTTCCTGGATTTGCCGGGCGGCGACCCGACGCTTCGCACCGAGGCGCTGCGCCGCCTCGGCGATCTCGAGCTGGAGACGGGCGACGCCGAGCGCGCCGAGGCCCCGGTCCCGGGCGCGGGCGCGCCGGAGACGCGCAACGCCATCGAGCTCTATACGCGCCTGCTCACGGAGCAGCCGGACTATGCGCGCGCCGACGCGGTGCTGTACCAGCTGTCGCGCGCCTACGAGGCGGAGGGCGACCTGGATCGCGCGCTGGCGCGCCTCGACGAGCTCGTGGCCCGCTACCCTTCGAGCCGCCGTGTTCCCGAGGCGCAGTTCCGGCGCGGCGAGATCCTGTTCAGCGCGCAGCGCTGGCCGGCGGCGGAGCAGGCCTATGCCGCGGTGATCGCTGTTGGCGAGCGCTCGGAGTTCCTCGAGCAGGCGCTCTACAAGCATGGCTGGACTCTGTTCCGGCAGTCGGATGCCGAGCGCAGCGCGGCCTCGTTCCTCACGCTGCTCGATCGCAAGCTCGCCGACTCCTCAGCGGCCGACGGCGCGCGTCTGCCCGAGGCACTGCCGCGCGCGGACCGCGAGCTGGTCGAGGACAGCTTCCGCGCGCTGTCCATCCAGTTCGCCGACCTGGAATCCGGCGACACGCTGGCGCAGGCGCTTGGCCGCCACGGCGGCGCGCCCTACGGCTGGATGCTGTATGCGTCGCTCGGTGACCTGCTGGTGCAGAAGGAGCGCTACACGGACGCGGCCGACACCTACCGTCGCTTCGCCCGGGAGGAGCCGCGCCACCGGCGCGCCCCGAGCTTGCAGGCGAAGGCCATCGATGCATACCTCGCCGGAGGCTTCGCGGATCTCGCCCTGGAGGGAAAGCGCGAGTTCGTGCAGGCCTACCGCGTGTCCGGCCCGTTCTGGGAAGGGCGCGATCCGGCCGATGCGCCTGAAGTGGTCGCCCAGCTCAAGTCGCACCTGTCCGACCTCGCGCGGTACCATCACGCGCGTGCGCAGGCCGACGGGCTGCCGGCCGAGTATGTCGAGGCCGCGCGCTGGTACCGCGAGTACCTCCAGTCCTTCCCGGACGACCCATCGGCGGCCGAGACCCGCTACCTGCTGGCGGACGCGCTGTTCGAGGGCGGCGACTTCCGCGAGGCCGCGCTCGAGTACGAGCGCACGGCCTATGAGTACCCGACAGGCACGCGCTCCGCGGAGGCAGGCTATGCGGCGCTCGTCGCCTACGATCGCCACGAGCAGGCGCTGCCGGCGGACGGGCGCGCCGCATGGCGGCGCGCGGGCATCGACAGCCAGCTGCGCTTCGCGGCCACCTTCGGCGACCACCCCGAGGCGCCGGCGGTCGAGCTGCGCGCGGCCCAGCAGCTGTTCAACCTCGGGGAATACGCGCTCGCCGCCGAGGCCGCCGCGCGTTCGCGTGTCCACGTCACGCCGCTCGTCCCCGAGTCCGAGCGCACCGCCTGGAACGTGATCGGCGATGCGCGCTTCGAGCTGGGCGAATTCGCCGCCGCCGAGACCGCCTATGTGCAGGTGCTTGCGCGCCTGCCCCAGCCGGACCCGGCCAGATCGGCGATCGAAGAGCGGCTCGCGGCATCCATCTACCGGCAGGCCGAGGCGCAGCAGCGCGCCGGCGACACCGACGGCGCGGTGGCCGGCTTCCTGCGGGTCGCCGAGGCCGCGCCGAATTCGACCATCCGGGTGAACGCGACCTATGACGCGGCCGCCCTGCTGCTGGCCGGCGAGCAGTGGGAGCGGGCGATTCCCGTGCTCGAGGGATTCCGTCGGGAGTTTCCCGACCACCCACTCGCAGCCAGCTTGCCGCGCAGCCTCGCCGCCGCCTACCTCGGTGCGGGCCGTGGCCGCGAGGCGGCCGGTGAGCTCACCCGCGTTGCCGAGGATGCGCGCGAGGACGGCGAGGTGCGCCGCGCCGCGCTGCTCGAGTCGGCCGACCTCTACGAGCAGGCGGGCGACCAGGCCGCGGCGACCGCGGCCTGGGAGCGTTTCGTCGAACGCTACCCGGATCCCTTCGAGGATGCCTACGCCGCGCGGCACAAGCTGGACGCGCTGTACGTGCGGACGGGCGACTTCGCGGCGGCCGGCCGCGTGTGGCAGCGATTCGTCGAGGGCCATCCGGCCCGCTTCGAGGAATCCATCGCGGCGCGGCAGCGACTGGCCGACCTGGCGCGTGAGGCGGGCGACCCGATGGGCCGCACGCGCTGGCTCGAGTCGCTGGTCGCGGCCGACGCCGCCGGCGGCGCGGCGCGCAGCGATACGAGCCGGACGCTCGCGGCGAAGGCGGCACTCGAGCTGGCCGAGCCCCGGCGCACGGCCTTCGAGGCGATCGCGCTCAGGGCGCCGCTGCCCGCTTCGCTCAAGGCCAAGCGCGATGCGCTCGATCGGGCGCTGACCGCCTACCAGGCGGCGAACGTCTACGGTGTGGCCGAGGTCAGCACGGCGGCGACCTTCGCGACCGCCGAGCTGTACCGTCGCCTTGCCGCGGACCTGATGGCCTCCGAGCGTCCCCGCGGCCTGGAACAGGAGGCGCTCGAGCAGTACGACCTGCTGCTCGAGGAACAGGCCTACCCCTTCGAGGAAAAGTCGATCGAGCTGCACGAGGCGAATGCCGCGCGCGCCGCGCAGGGCCTCTTCGACGCCTCAGTGCAGGCGAGCTACGCCGCGCTCGCCGCCCTGAAGCCCGCACGTTACGGCAAGGCCGAGATCGAGCCGGCCGACGATCCCGTGCTGGTGCCGGCGTCCGTGCCGACCGGCGAAGGCATCGCTCACCGCCGCGCCGGACGCTTCACCGAGGCGCGCGAGGCCTACGGCGCGGCGCTGGCCCTGGATCCGCTCTATGCGCCGGCCCACCTGAACCTGGCGGTGCTGCTCGATCTTTATCTCGGCGAGGCGCCGGAGGCGATGGCTCACTACCGCCAGTACCTCGCTCTCGCCGCCGAGCCAGACCCGCGCGCCGCGCTCTGGGCGCGGGAGGCTTCAAACCGCAGCGGCATCGCGCTCGAGACCCCGCAGGATGCGCCGGAGTCGACCGCGGAGGCGAGTCGACCCGACAGCGCCGGCGAGATTCCGGAGGAAACGCCATGAAGAGGGTTCTCGCCTTGCTCGGCCTGTGCGTCGCCACGCAGGGATTCGCGGCGGAGCCGCCCGTGCCCGCCAATCCGCCGGCGTCGGCGTCCGCCGACAGGCCGGCCACCCCGGCCCCGCGCGATCGCGGCACCATGGACACTATTGAACTCGACACGACGGCCATCACCGGCAACCGCGAACTGCCGAAGGTGATGTACGTCGTGCCGTGGAAACGGGCGGACCTCGGCGACCTTGCGGGCAAGCCGGCGAACAGCCTGGTCGAGGAAGCGCTTTCGCCGGTGGACCGCGCGGTCTTCCGGCGCGAGGTCAGGTACTTCAGTGCCGTCGACGCGGCGGCACCCGCTCAGGCCGAGACGCCGGTCACGGCGCCCGGCGAGCGGCCGTAGCAACGTTCAACAGGCAGGTAGACACCCTCCGGGGAGCACGCATGGACACGATCATCAGGTTTTTCCAGGACGGCGGGGCCTTCATGTACCCGATCGCCATCGTCGCGGCGCTGGGGCTGGCCGTCGCGCTCGAGCGATGGCTGTACCTCACTCGCACGGCCTCTGGCAACCGGCGGCTGTGGGGCGAGATTGCACCGTTCCTGCAGCAGGGCGACTACCGCAAGGCCCTCGCTGCCACGGCTGATTCGGGCTCGGCCGTCGGCCAGATCCTCGGTTACGGCCTTGCGCGCATCCAGACCGCGCGGCGCCGAGACGACATCGAGAAAGCGATGGAGGAGAGCCTCATGGAGGTGATGCCGCGCCTCGAGAAGCGCACGCACTACCTCGCCAGCTTCGCCAACATCGCCACGCTGCTCGGCCTGCTCGGCACGATCATCGGCCTGATCCAGGCCTTCCAGGCGGTGGCGAACGCCAACCCGGCCGAGAAGGCAGACCTGCTGTCGGCGTCCATCTCGGTGGCGATGAACACCACGGCCTTCGGCCTGATGGTGGCGATCCCGCTGCTGCTGATGCACTCCGTGCTGCAGTCCAAGACCACCGAGATCACCGACAGCCTCGAGATGGCCTCGGTCAAGTTCCTCAACACCGTCGTCGAGAAGCGCGCGGAGCCTGCGTGAGCCTGGCGAGCCGCCTCGGCCGACGGCACCGCCGCCACGAGGAGGCGGAGCTCAACATCACGGCCTTCATGAACCTGATGGTCGTGCTGGTGCCGTTCCTGCTGATCACGGCCGTGTTCTCGCGCATGACGATCCTCGAGCTGAACCTGCCCAGCTCGAGCGAGGCCACGCCCGAGACGCCGCAGATGCTGAACCTCGAGATCGTCGTGCGTGGAGGCGAGCTCGATGTCGCGGACCGCGGCACGGGCCGCCTGCGGCTCATCCCGAACACGCCCGAGGGGCCGGACATCGCAGCGCTGTCGCGCTTCCTCGCCGAGGAGGTCAAGCCGCGCTTTCCCGACGCCACGAGCGCCACCCTGCTGCTCGAGCCGGACATCGCCTACGACACGCTGGTGCAGGTGATGGACGCCGTGCGCGTCGTTTCTTCCGTCGAGGCCGGGCGGCAGGTGCAGGGCGAGCTGTTCCCGGACATCTCCATCGGGGACGCGCCGAGATGAGCATGTCGGCGCGCGCCAAGCGCATGAAGCGCCACCACGCGCGCAAGCGGCCCTCGTCGCTGTCGCTCGTGTCCCTGATGGACATCTTCACCATCCTGGTGTTCTTCCTGCTCGTGAACTCGGCCGAGGTGCAGACGCTCGAGCCGCCCAAGACGGTCACGCTGCCGGAGTCGCTCGCGGTGGAGAAGCCGCGCGAGACCGTGGTCGTGATGGTCACGCCAGAGCAGGTGCTGGTGCAGGGGTCGCCCGTCGTCAGTGTCGCCGACGTGGACGCCGCCGAGGGCAACCTGATCGAGCCGCTGGCCGCGGCCCTCAAGCAACAGGGTGACCGCGCACTGATCCGCGCCGCCGCGACGGACCTGTCGGCACGCGAGATCACCATCCTCGGCGACCGGGACGTGCCGTACCGGGTGCTGAAGAAGGTGATGGCGACCTGCACCGAGGCCGACTACGGCAAGCTTTCGCTCGCCGTCGTGCAGAGGGAGGAGGCGATGACCGCGGTCGCCTCCGGAACCTGAGGAGCCCGGCGTGAGCGCGATGCTGTCCGCCCACTACCGGAGCTTCGAGCTGCCCTGGTCCGCGCAGCCCGAGCAGCAGCGCCGCTTCCGGCGCATCTGGACGGTCTGCCTCGCGGTCGTCGTCACGCTGGGGCTCATCGTGCCCTGGCTGCCGACCCCCGACCGGGCGCTCGACGTGCCACCGCCGGTGCCGCCGCGCTTCGCCAAGCTCGTGATCGAGCGGGCCATCCCGCCGCCGCCCCCGCCGCCGCCGGCGGTCGAGACGCCGCCGGAGCAGGCTCCAGTCGTGCCGCGCGAACGGCCTGAGCAGCGCGAGGTGCCGGTGCCCGCGCCCGACATCGACCGCACCCAGCAGGCGCGCCAGACGGCGGCCCAGGCGGGCCTGCTGCCCTTCGTGGACCAGTTGGCCGACCTGCGCGACAAGTTCGAGGTGACGCCCGACCAGCTGCGGCCCACCGCGACCCGGAGTGCGACGACCACCGGCACGCCGCGTGCCGAGCGCGCGCTCGTCACGTCGAAGGCCGGCACGACCTCGGGCGGCATCAACACCGCGGCCGTGAGTGCCGGCATGGGCTACGGCGAGGGCAGCCTCGAGGGCCATGGCACGACGCAGATGCAGGTGCCGTTCGGCGGCTCCGGCGGCGGCTCGGCGGTGCGCAGCGACGGCGTGGCCGACGGCGTTTCCCGCTCGGGCGGCGGCAAGCGGCCGTCGCGCACCCAGGAGGAGATCGAGCTCGTCTTCGATCGCAACAAGGCGGCCATCTACGCGCTCTACAACCGGGCGCTGAGGGACAACCCGGCGCTCCGGGGCAAGGTGGTGCTGCAGCTGACGATCGCACCCTCGGGTGAGGTCACCGACATACGGATCGTCTCGAGCGAGCTCGGCGACGCGGAGCTCGAGCGCAAGCTCGTGGCGCGCGTGAAGATGTTCCGCTTCGAGGACAAGGACGTCGAGGCGATCACCACGACCAAGCCGATCGAGTTCTTCCCGGCCTGAGGCGCGTGCCCGGGAAGGGCGGCGGGCGACTCCAGCGGCAAGGATGACGGGCGCGGCCGGGGGCCGGCAGCCCGTCGGTCGGCACGCCCCCGTCCGGCGGGGGACGATGCCGGCCGGGTCGCTCCGTCAGAAGCTGATCGTCACCTTGGCCGCGAGCTTCACGCCGCGGTCGTAGCTGTTGAACAGCACCTTGTTCGGGCCGCGCTGCTGGTACTCCTCGTACTTCGTCGAGAGGAGATTGCGCGCCTCGAACTTGAACTCCATGTCCTGGCCGAAGAGCCGAGCGCCCTGCCGCCAGACGAAGTCGACCGTCAAGCCGGGCGACTCCTTGATGTCCGGCAGCCCTGCCGCGCCGCGGCTGACGACGCGGTCGCTCGTGTAGGCCAGCAGAAGGGTCTGCTGCGAAAGCTTCTCGCTGTCCTCCAGCCCTATCTGCAGGTTGACGAGATGGTCCGATTGCCCGGTCAGCGGCGCTCCGTCGACGAAGAAGTTGCTGGCCGGCTGCGGGACCGTGCCGAAGACGTTGGTGATGTCACCCGGCTTGACGTCGAGGCTCGACTCCGACCAGGTGTAGTTGCCGATCAGCACGGCACGTCGCGTCGCGAAGAAGGCGCTGTCGAACTTCTCGTCGAGGTAGAAGTACTTCTGCGACTCGAGCTCGATGCCATACAGCGTCGCCCCCGGCGCATTGGCGAAGCTGGTCACCGGCGAATTGTCGTTGAAGCCGGTGAAGGACTCGATCGGGAGGTCGATCTTCTTGTAGAAGCCGGCCAGCGACAGCCGCTCCTCCGGGGCGAAATACAATTCGTAGCGCAGCTCAGCGTTCTCGAACTCGCTGTCAACGAGCAACGGGTTGCCCCGATAGGCACGGTTGGTCTCGGGGTCGAAGTAGGCCTGGAACATGAGCTCGCGAAACTGCGGACGGGCGATCGTCTTCGAGCCGTGCAGCCGCAGCTGCATGTCGGGCCTGACCTTGTAGGTCAGCGTGACCGCCGGCAGCACGTAGTCGTTGTCGAGACTGGTCGCGGCGGTCGAAGTCGCTCCGGTGCGGAAAACGGCCACCGGGGAGACCGTCTGCTCGGCGGTCTCGTAGCGCGCGCCCGCGCTGATCTCCAGGCCCTCGACGATCTCCGCCTGAAGCTGCAGGTAGGCCGCATCGATATCCAGCGAGGCCGTGAAAGCCGGGTCGGTCTCGGTCGACTCCACGAGGCCGATGTTGAAGGCCTCGATCACGGCCGGGCCGAGCAGCATCTCGGGGCGCAGGAATGCGACGCCGTTGGGGAGGTCCGAGGGTGCGAGGATCAGGAACTCGCGGCGGAAGGAATCGCGGTCCGTGGAACTGTGATCGACGCCTGCGGAGAGCACCAGCGTGTCCGTGAACGGGTGCGTGACATCGAGGCCGTAGGACAGGACGGACTCGCTCAGGTCCGAGAATGTCACGCGCCCGAAGCCGTTCTGGCCGTTGTCGAGACGGTTCAGGAAGTACGCTCCGAACGGGCTCGCCTCCTGGTTGGTCCGGGCATAGCCGAAGGCCATCTCGAACGGAGCCTCGCGGGACGACTCGGCATAGGCCACGCGCCCGCTGAGATTGGTCTCGCCGAGGTTGTAGCTGCCGGTCAGCTGGCTGCTCCAGACCTGCCGCTCGTACCAGCCTGTCTCCTGGTCGACGAACTCGAAGTCCGGCCGGTTGCTGTTCCGTCTGCCCTCCGAGAGGGCTGCGCGCTTGATCGTGTCGCGGATGATCAGGTTGGTCCAGCGCAGACGGTTCCCTTCCCCGGATTCGTAGTTCAGTCCCAGCAGCCCGTTGGCGATGATCCGGTTCTCGGTGTCGACCTTGCGGTAGTCCTTGTCTACGACGGACAGATCCTGGGAAGCCGCGTTCTGCTCGATGATCTCGCGGGTGAGCCACGAGTTGTCGTAGCTGAACGTCGCGATCACGCCCAGGTCGCCGTCGCCGACCTCGCGGGCCGTCCCGCCCGTCAGCGAACCGGAGTAGTTGGCCGGGTTGTTGTCGAGCCGCTGGACCAGCCCGTTGCGCCGGTTGACGAACTGCGCGAGGATCTGGCCGGTGTCCACGTTACCCGAGCTCATCCGCTCGCCGCTGCGGTAGAAGGCCTGCAGTGCGGGCGGCGTGTCGCGGATGCCGCTGTCCGTGCCCGTCCAGTCGTACTGGCTGCCGTAGTAGGCGTACGAAGTCTCGCCCGTCGTAATGGTATCGCCGCTGATACCCAGCTCCAGCTTCAGGAAGGGCTCCGTCGGGATGGCCAGCGTCGTGAGGTTGATCAGGCCGCCGCCGAACTCGCCCGGCAGATTGGCCGAGTAGCTCTTCTGCACCACGGCCGATGCGATGACGTCGGTCTGGAAGAGGTCCAGCGGCACGGCGCGCCGCAGCGGCTCGGGGCTCGGCAGCGGCGAGCCGTTGAGCAGCGCCTGCGAGTAGCGATCGCCGAGGCCGCGGACGTAGACGAAGCCACTGCCGACCACGCTGATGCCGGTGATGCGTCCGAGCGCGCCGGCGATGTCACCCTCGCCCATGCGGGAGATGTCGTCCGCCGACAGCACCGAGAGCACCTGAGTGGTTGCCTGCTGCAGGTCCTGGTCGCGCTTCCCGACGACCACGATCTCGCCGATCATCGCCACGTCGGTATTCTGCTGGGTCGAATCACCGGCGTCCCACGCCCCCTCCGACCCCTGGGGCGATTCGACCGAGTCGGCGGTCTCATCCGCGGACGCCTGCACGTATGCCGCAGGCGTGATAAGGGCCGCCGAGAGCAGCACGTTCCTGATGGAGCGGGCGAGCGATTGATCCATGGATCGTCCTCAGTCGTCGAAAGTCACTTGCAGGGAGGATCGCGGTGCTGCCGCGATCCTCCCTCTCCCGTGCGTCCGGGCCGCGCGAATCAGCGCGGCAGGGACGTGCAAGACGTGCTGGTCGGACCGAAGTTGGCGTACGAGGAGTTGCAGGTCCACCCGGCGTACCAGGTGTCGTTCGCGTCCTTGACGGCGCCGATGTAGTTCGTGGTGTCGAAGCGGCTGTCCACCGTCTTCGGGTCGATCGCCGGGAAGGCGCTCTCGTTCGGGCCGTTGACGAACAGGTTGGTCAGCGACGTGGTGAACGAGTCGTTGTTGCCGTTGCCGGCCACGTTGAAGGCGGCCGCGACCTGGTCTGCCGTCACGCCGCCCGTGCCGACGTACTTCGTCGGGCCGCACTGCATGGCGACGGACCTGAACACCGGCGGGCCGACCTTGTCGATGGCCGGGTTGGTGGTCAGGATGTTCGAGCCGTTGAGGCGCAGGCACGCGATCGGCGAGCTCACGATTCCGTTGACCAGCGTCGCGTCCGCCTGACCGCGGTAAAGCAGCGCGGCGCGATTACCCGTGGCGGGGTTGGTGTGGATGAAGGTGAAGTTGGCCACCTTCAGGAAGGTGCGCGGCACCTGGTCCTCGAGAGCGTTCGCGGAATCGAGCTCGATGATCGAATCGGCGTTGCCGGTCGGCTTCTGGACCGCGATCACGTACTGGAACGTGCCCCTGTGTCCGGTATCCGTGTCCAGGCTGTCGTCGTCAGCGCCGGTGATGACCACGTACTTCATGTCGGCCGTGCCGCCGAAGAACTCGATACCATCGTCTGAGCTGTTGTGGGAGTGGATGTACTGCAGCACCGTGCCGCTGCCGACGCCGCCCGGGGTCAGCGACTGCAGCTCGCTGTCGCCCGAAAGGACGTAGCCGGAATAGCGGATCTGGACGTACTTCATCGTGCCGCTGTTGTCGTTCGGGGTCGCGCCGCCGTAGTAGGCCGGATCGACCGCGCCCTCCGTCTGGCGCTCGCAGCTCGCGCTGCCCGGCGGGGCGTTCGGCGCGACGGTGCAGTCGGTGATAGGCGCGCGGCCGAGGAGCACCACGCCGCCCCACTGGCCCTGGGAGGCATCGTTCGCGAGGCCGAGAACGTTGTCGCGGCTGGTGAAGACGATCGGCTCGGTGGGCGTGCCGACCGCGTTGATGCGGTTGCCGCGGTTGACTGCGAGCCACGCGACGCCACTCGAGGCGTACAGGATCACGCCCGGCTGGATCGTGAGCGTCACCGAGCGTTCGCCCGACGTGGGCACGGCGCCGAGGTCGTTGCCAACGTCCACGCGGCCGCCCAGCGAGTAGAGCAGGCCGGGAATCCTGGCCAGCGTCGAGCTGCGGGTGAAG
>JBBINN010000004.1:0-30448 GCA_037443885.1 Gammaproteobacteria bacterium
CGAACTGAGCTTCGTTGTCTTGTACAGGCTCGCCAGACCGACCGTGCCCAGCACCAGCAGGGTGGTCAACAACACGGTGCCGGGGTTGCCCGCCAGCCAGGAACTGTCCGGCAGCACCATGTACGCCTCGTCGACTGGCGTGTAAGGCCGGGCGAGGATTGCGACGACGGTCAGCACGATCATGTTCACCACGGCAACCACCGCGACGACCGCCGCGGCGAACAGCAGGACGAGACGCCGGGAGAGCCGGCGCGACGCAGCCTGCTGCCCGAAGAAGTCCATCCGGCGGGCAGGGCGGTCAGGCGCCGAAGCTGACCTTCGGTACCGCGCGCATCTCGACCGACTCTATCTCGAGCAGCTGGGCCAGCTGGAAATTGAACATGCCGGCGAACACGTTGTTCGGGAACACCTCGCGGGTGTTGTTGTAGCCCATGACCGAGTCGTTATAGGCCTGACGCGCAAAGGCAACCTTGTTCTCGGTCGAGGTCAGCTCCTCGGAGAGCTGCATCATGGTCGTGTTGGCCTTCAGGTCCGGGTAGGCCTCGGCGAGCGCAAACAGGCGCCCCAAGGCGCCCGTGAGCTGGTTCTCGGCGCCGGCCAGCTGCTGGACCGCCGCCGGATCGCCCGGGTTGGAGGCAGCGGCCTTGAGCCCCGTGACGGCCGCGTTGCGGGCGCTGATGACCGCCTCGAGGGTGCCGCGCTCGTGCTGCAGGTATCCCTTGGCGACCTCGACGAGGTTGGGAATCAGGTCATGCCGGCGGGTCAGCTGGACGTCGATCTGAGCGAAGGCGTTCCTGTAGGCGTTGCGCGCCGTGACCAGCCGGTTATAGACGCTGACCGCGAATACGGCGAGACCGACGATCAGCGCGAGCAGAATCCAGCCCATGGCGACTCCCTGCATCCAAAGCTCCGCGAAACCATTTCGCGGGTTGCACGGGAGCATATCGCAAACAAGCGTCAACGCCGGGACGGTGGCGGGCTTGCGGGGGCAAACAGCGATGGTGGAAGCGGCAGCCGGAAACGTGTGCCAGCGACAGCGTCGGGCATCTGTGTGCTGGCATTTGTCATAATATGCATTATGCGTAGTACGCCACGGAACGAGTTGCGCGGTCGCGGGATGCCCCGGATCCGGCACAGAGAGTTGTTTCGATGCTTTGGGCCAAGCCCAGTTTTGGCGAACGACTTTAACGCATCGGGCTTCGCTACACGGTTAGGCTGCGGCTTCTGCCCCAGGGTCTGAGCTCAGACGGACTCGCCGGCGAGACCCGACCTCCGCCGGGGCGTTCTACTGAATCGCCATCATGGCCGCAGGTCGCCTAGTTTCCTGCGGCAGAAGGCTCGGGCAGCCGGACGCCCGGAGAGGCAAAAAGACTGGATCGGGCCAGCTGTCGGGCAACCGGCAGCATCTGGTTCGTTCGTTCGCTGAAATCGAGTCCCGTGCCAAACCAGACGATGACCAGGTTTCGAGCAGGATCCACGTACAGTCCCTGGCCTGAATACCCGCTCTTGAACAGGGCGCCGTCGGACCAGACCAGATCCCACTGCCAGCTGCCGTGCACGGGAAGGTCGTCACCGAAATCGTCCTTCAGCCCCTTGAGTTCCTCGGGACCGAGGGCGATCCCACCGTTCTGGATCTTGCGGACCGTTGTCGCAGAGAGAACTCCGCTTGGCTCCGGCTGGGTGTAGATCTGCCCGAAACGGGCAACGTCCCGCAGTCTCGCGTGCAGCCCTCCGGACGCGTAGGCGTATCCGGCGCCGCTGATGGCCACCAGGGCGTCGGCCTCGGCGCCGATCGAGTTCCAGATCAGGTCCTGCAGAGCCGTTGCATAGGGCTTTCCGGAAACAGCCTCGATGACCAGCCCGAGGACGTTGGTGTTCGCGGACACATACTCGTGCCTCGTGCCCGGCGGCCTGTGCCGTCGCATCTTGCTCAGCTGGTCGATGAAGTCCGGTGCCCGCCCGGTCGGTGCCGTGATCCCCAGCGACTCTTCCATCGTATAGATGCAGGTGGTCGGTTCCTGGTATCCGTCGCTATCCAGGCAGTCGATACCGGAGGCCATGTTGGCAACATCCTGCACCCGGATTCCGGCCCAATCGCTTTTCGCCAGGACGGGAAGGTAGCGTTCGATCGGAGCGTCCATGTCGACGAGGCCGTCGTCGACCAACGCAGCCAGTGCCGTGGAAGTCACGACTTTCGTGACCGACCAGGCGAAGTGTCGCTGCCACGGGTCCATGTTCGGGTAGGCCTCGAACACGATCACCCCGTCGTGAAGAACGACGACGCCATCGAGTAAAGGATCTTGCGCAACATACTCGCCGAAGCTGGTGTCGCCGCCCTGGTGCGACACGATCTGCCGGGCGAGATCCGCACGCGGCGCGAACACCAGCTCCCGGGCGGCCGTGCGACGAGCCACGGTCGCCATCCTGAAATACGATTCGGCATTGAGATGGAACTGCCGGCTTATCGCGCCGCCGCTGTCGAAGTTGGCTGGCGTAACGGACGTGAATACTTCTCTGAAATCCTGCGCAAGGGCGGCGCTCGCCACGAGCAAGACCAGGATCCCGACAAACCACCGCCCAGTCATTTCTTCTTCCTCGGTTTTCGCTCCCCGACCGGAACGTCCGCGGGAGCGGGGTGCTTTGAAAACGATAGCACCTGGCAACCGGCAGTTCTCCCCTGCCCGGTCCGGCCATGCGTCAGGCGAGTCGGCTCGCTTTCGCGCGCAGGTCGCGGACGCGGCGCCGACCAAGCCGACAGTGGGCGTGTATCAGCCGGTCATCGACCGTGGCGGTGCATGCAGCCGTCCCGTTCGCCGGTGACAAGTGCGTGGTGGCGATCGTGGCGCACGACCCCGCGCTGAGCGGCGGCAGCGAGGGTGCCCGAACTCTTCGTGTCGCCGAGAGCATCGCGCGTGGCCTCATCACGCGTCTCCGGGTCGGATTCTCGCGGTGACCTCGACCTCGATCTTCATCCGAGGATCGGCGAGGCCTGCGGAAATCATCGTGGCAGCCGGCCGGATCTCGCCCAGGAAACGATTGAGCACCGGCCAGCAGGCCGGGAAGTCGCTGGCTTGGGGCAGGATGTAGGTCACGCGCACCACGTCGGCAAGGCTCGCACCTGCCTGCGCGAGCGCCTGCTCGATGTTGCGGAAGCACTGCTCAGCCTGCTTCGCGACGTCCGGCGCGATCGTCATCGTCGCGTAGTCGAAGCCGGTGGTCCCGGACACGAATACCCAGTCACCGTCGACGACGGCCCTCGAATAACCGATCTCCCGCTCGAACGTCGAGCCCGAACTGATGAGCCTTCGCGTCATGTGTGCACCTTGCCTGCCGGACAGGGCTTCGATTCAATGTGAAGCATGACGCATCCCCTCTCCCGCCGCAGCTTCCTCGTCCTCACCCTTTCGGCCTGCCTCGCCGCGGGTTGCAGCGTGCCACCTCCGGCTGCCGCACCAGCGGCCCGTGCGGCACCGCCGCCGGCCGCCGCCGCGGTGGCCATGCCGGACAGGTTCAGCGCCGGCGTCGCCGCGGATGTCCTCCAGCGAGGTGGCAACGCGGTGGATGCCGCGATTGCCGCCGCGTTCGTCCTGGCCGTTACTTTCCCCGAGGCTGGCAATGTCGGCGGTGGCGGCTTCATGCTCGCGTGGATGAACGGCGAGCCTTCCTTCCTCGACTACCGCGAGGTCGCGCCGGAGGCCGCGAGCCGCGACATGTACCTGCGTGGCGACGGCGAGGTGACGGAAGGCGCGAGCCTCACCGGGCACCTGGCGGTCGGCGTGCCGGGCACCGTCGCGGGCCTGTGGGAGGCGCATCGCCGCTACGGCAGCCAGCCCTGGGCGGAACTCGTGGCACCGGCCATTGCGCTGGCGGAGGATGGATTCCAGGTTCACGAGGTACTTGCCAGGATTGCCGCCGACGAACTGGCCCGGTTCGACGGCAAGACCAACTTCTCCCGCTACTTCGACGGTCTGCGCGCGGGCGCGGTCTTCCGCCAGCCGGAACTCGCCGCCACCCTCCGCCGCATTCAGGCGGATGGTGCCCGCGGCTTCTACGAGGGGGAGACGGCCCGGCTCCTCGTCGAGGAGATGCGTCGCGGCGACGGTCTCATCAGCTCCGGGGATCTGGCGGACTACGAGCCGGTCTGGCGGAAGCCGCTCGATGCGGGGTGGCGGGAGTTCCGGGTGCTGCTCGCCCCGCCGCCGAGCTCCGGCGGCTTCGCGATCCTGCAGTTGCTCGGCATGAAGGATCGGCTGGCGCGCGAGCACGCCGGGCTCCAGCACAACTCGCCGCAGTACCTGCATCTTTACGCCGAGATGCTCAAGCGCGTGTTCGCCGACCGGGCCGAGTACCTTGGTGATCCGGACTTCGCCCTCGTGCCCGTCATCGAGTTGGTCGATGCGGGCTACGTCGCGCGCCGCGCTGCCGAGGTGAACCCGCAGGCGATCTCACCGGTCTCCGGTGTCGGGCCCGGTCTCGAGCCGCGCCACACCACCCACTTCTCGATCGTGGACCGGCAGGGCAATGCGGTCGCCAACACCTACACGCTCAACACGAACTTCGGCAGCGGCGTGGTCGTGGAAGGCGCCGGGTTCCTGCTCAACAACCAGATGGACGACTTCAGCCTCAAGCCGGGCGTACCGAACTTCTACGGGGTCGTAGGTGCCGAGGTGAATGCCATCGCGCCGGGCAAGCGGATGCTCTCCTCGATGTCGCCCACGATCCTGCTGCAGGAAGGAACTCCCCGCATGGTCCTCGGCACCGAGGGCGGTTCGACGATCATCACCTCCGTCTACCAGGTCATCGTCAACGTGCTGGATTTCGGCATGACGCCGGACGAGGCCGTCGCAGCGACGCGCGTGCACCACCAGCTGCTGCCGCCCGAGCTGCTCACCTTCAGCCCGTCGCGGCCGCTGACGGAGGCCACCATCCAGGCGCTCTTGTCGCGCGGGTATCGTGTCGAGCCGCATGGCTGGGAGTTCGGCGACGTGCAATTGCTTGTCCGGGACCGCGGCCGCTGGAACGGGGCGTCCGATCCACGGGGACGAGGCGAAGTCAGGCTTCTCGACTGAGGCATCCCATGCTCACACCCTTTCACGTGGCGGTTCAGGTCCGCGACATCGCGGAGGCCCGCGATTTCTACGGCCGCAAGCTGGGCTTTCCCGAGGGCCGCAGCAGCGATCAGTGGGTGGATTTCGACATGTTCGGTCACCAGTTCGTGGTGCACCTGAACCCGTCGCTCGGGGCCGAAGGCCGCGTTCCGCAGATCAGCAACGCCGTGGACGGGCACGGCGTGCCGGTGCCCCATTGCGGGGTGGTGCTGACGATGCCGCAGTGGGAGGCGTTTGCCGAGCGCCTGCGTGGCGTGATCGACCGGTTCGTGATCGAGCCTTACATCCGTTTCCGCGGCCAGCCGGGCGAGCAGGCCACGATGTTCTTGCTCGACCCTTCGGGCAACGCGCTGGAGTTCAAGGCGTTCCGGGACATCGAGTCGGAGCTGTTCCGCAAGGACTGAAGCGTCGACGACGATGCGGCGCGGGGTTCAGGGAATTGCGTCGAAACCCGGCACTGCCGTCGGCGTAGATGTGCCGCTCACCGGCAGCGCGCTGTTGCCGAGCTGATCCGCGGTGTTGTCGCCCCACGCGAACACGCGGCCGTCCGCCGCGAGCGCAAGCGTGAAATAGCGTCCGCCGGCCGAGACCGTGAGCGCCTGGGAGACGGCCAGGGCCTGCGTGAGGACGTTCCTCGCCGCGGTGGTGCCATCGCCGAGCTGGCCGAAGACGTTCTCGCCTGCTGCCAGCACTCGGCCGTCGCTGGTCGCCACCACCAGGAAGGTGTCGGCGGCGGCGGCATCGACAACGTCGGCTGCGATGCCTGTCGGCGTCGGGATATCGCCGGTGACGCCGGGGCCTAGCCCCAGCTGGCCGGCGGAGTTCTCGCCCCAGGCCAGCAGGATCCTCTCCTCGGTGATCGCGAGCGAGCTGTTCCCGCCGGCGCGGATGCGCGCAACGGCCCTCGCGCCGGTGTCCACGGGGGCGCTCTTGCGAAGCACGGTGCCGTCGCCAAGCTGGCCGGAGATGTTGCTGCCCCAGGCGAGCACGCGCCCATCGCCGAGGAGCGCGAGGCTGTGGGCGCTTCCCGCGGCGACGTCCACCGCGTCCGTGATTCCAGGCACGGCCTGCGGCGTGCTCACGGCGAGCGTGAGGTTGCCGGC
The DNA here is from genome assembly GCA_037443885.1 of Gammaproteobacteria bacterium. Lineage (GTDB taxonomy): Bacteria > Pseudomonadota > Gammaproteobacteria > Steroidobacterales > Steroidobacteraceae > SG8-30. Next base: position 6,212 of record JBBINN010000004.1, read on the forward strand.
GCCGAGCTGACCGAAGCCGTTGTCGCCCCACGCGAAGATCCGCCCGCCCTCGAGGACAGCCAGCGAGTGGGCGCGGCCCGCGGCGATCGCCACGGCAGCACCCGGGAGCTCGATCCGGGTCGGCGTCAGCCGTGTCAGCTGGTCACCCAGCCCGAGCTGGCCGAGATTGTTGAGTCCCCAGCTGTAGACCGCGCCGTCGGCGAGCAGTGCGAGCACGTGGCGCGCGCCCACCGCGACGCGCACGGCAGAGGCGTCCGCCGGCAGCGTGGTCCGTCCCGGTGCCTCATTCACGTTCTGGGAGGTTCCGTCGCCGCGCTGGCCGTCGCCGTTGTATCCCCACTGCCAGATGGAGCCGTCACTCTTGCGAACGACGGTGAAGCTCTCACCGGTGGTGTCGCCGCGATTGGCGGCAACCTCTGCAATGAATGCGGGCGGCGGGTTGACCGGGCGGTCGAGCACCGTCAGCGTCGCGACGGCGCTCGCGGCGCTGCCGATCGGGTTGGAGGCGGTGACCGAAAACTGCGCGCCGTCATCCGCCAGCTCCGCGCCTGCGAGCGTGAAGAGCCGCGAGTTCGCGCCGTTGACCGCCTGTGCACCGCGCAGCCACTGGTAGGCCAGGTTGCCCCCGCCGGCCAGGCTGCTGAAGATCGCCGGCCTGCCAGCCGCGATGACCTGGCTGACCGGAGAAAGTGAGAAGGCCGGCTGCCCGGACACCACGAGCGGCGCAGGGTCGCTGAGCTCGAAACCGCCCGGATTCGCCACGAGCACCGTGTAGATCGCACCGTCGTCCGCCACGGTCGTGGCCGGTGTCGTGTACGTCGCGGACGTCGCGCCGCCGATGTCGATATCGTTGCGCCGCCACTGGTAGATGAGCGATTCGCCGCTCGCCTGCACGCTGAAAGTGGCCGTCGCGCCCGACTGCACTGACTGTCCCGACGGCTGCCCTGTGACCGTCGGGCCGGGCTTGACGGACAGCGTCGCCTCGGCGCTCGTGACCGTGCCCTTGTCGTTCGAGATGACGACCGAATACTTCGCGCCGCCGTCGTCGAGGCTCGCCGGCGGCGTGACGTAGGTGATGCCGGTGGCCAGGGGGATATCCACGCCGTTCTTGCGCCACTGGAAGCGCAGCGGGTAAGCCCCCTCCACCGCCACCGCGAACGTGGCGGACTGGGTCTGGAAGACGGTCTGGTCCGCCGGCTGCCGGTCGATGCCCGGCGCCCCCGCGCTGGTGCCCTCACAGGCAGCAAGAACTGCCACAGCCACTACCAGAAGCAGCACATGGAACGGCAGCGGAATGCGCCGGGCACGCGGCCCGGCCGGAAGCGCAAGCGTCATGGTCATCAGCAGTCCTCGAGGTGCGCGCAGGATACCAGAGTCCGCCCCTGCCCCGCCCTCGGGAGCACGGGCCCTATTGCGTTCGCGAGCGGCAGGAGCCGGGGGAACGCCCGAACCATGACCGGAAGGCGCGGCTGAAGTTCGACGTGTCGCTGAAGCCGAGGCGCTCGGCAATGATCGCGAGCGGCAGCTTCGTGTCCCTGAGGTACTCCATGGCAAGATCCGCGCGGACTTCGTCGACGATGCGCTGGTACGAGGTGCCCGCCTCGCGCAGGTGGCGCATCAGGCTGCGCGGTGCGACATTGCGCGTCGCCGCGAGCGCCGCGAGGCCCGGGGGCCGCCCTCCCGCCGCGAGCACGGCCTGGCGGACTGCTTCCTCCAGGGGGGTTCGCCCACTGCAGCGCGCGAGCTGCTCGCGGCAGCGCTCGACGCTCAGGCGGTGCAGTCCCTCGTCGGACAAGGGCGACGAAAGCGACTGCCACGACCGCGGCCACTCCACCCCGAAGACACGCCGGCCGAAAGCCACAGTGGCGGGCGACACGGCTGCGATCAAGGCAGCATGCGGGCGGGGAAGCCCTGGCAGGAGGATGGTCACCTCTCGCGGGTCACGTGCCGTGAACTGGGCAACCAGGTTCGCCACGGCGATCGCGGCGACCTCGGGCACCCAGCCGTCGCCCGTCGGGGCCGGCCCGGCGGTGGCCAGTACGAGCCTTACCCGCGAGCCGGCTGGCTGCAGCGCAAAGGTGAGGAACGGCACGCGCGTGCCGCCGTAGGTCAGGAGCACGTCCACCGCGCCGGCGAGCGTGGGCGCGCTCAGCACGGCGAAGCCCAGCGCGCCGTGCACGGCAGCGTCGAGCTTCGTCACGAGCCCGAGGTGCCATCCGGCAGGGCGGCCACGGGCGGCGTTATGAAGCAGATGGTCGAGCGCCTCGCGCGGCACCGTCGAGGGCCAGGACTGCAGCAGGGGGTCCGGCAGCCCGGTCCCAGCAAGGATCTGGCCACGCGCCGCCGCATCCCGGGGACAACAGACATCCAGCACGAGCCGCAGGTAGACCGCCGGCACCGCGCTGGCGCCGGCAGGCCGCTCGGCGGCAGCTGCCGGGGTCTTGGACATATCTGGCAGTTTATGACCATTCGTTGGCCGTGGTCACCCTCCCCTTGGGCCTGGACCTTGAACACACTCGCCGGCACACGGCCTGACGGCGCGGCCGCCTGCAACGGAGCGACGCATGAACACCCTCGTGAGCCAGCTCTGGGCGCTGGCGCGGCCCGTGGAAGGGGCACGCCGCTGGTCCTGGTGGCTGTCGGTGGCCATTCCCCTGCTGCCCATCGTGGCGATCGCGCTCGCCGAGTCGACCGGCTGGCGCGTCCTGCTGGCCGCGCCCCTCGTGGTGATCTACCTGTTGATTCCGGCGCTGGATGCGTGGATCGGTACGGATCCACGCAACCCGCCGGAGGACGCGGTGCCTGTGCTGGAACGGGATCCGTACTACCGGCTGCTCACCTTCCTGGTGGTTCCGTTGCACTTCGCCGTGCTCGCCTGCGGCATCGCGTACGTCGTGCTCGGCACCCACACGGTCCTGGAGGCACTCGTCGTCACGCTCTCGCTGGGATTCGTGGGCGGACTCGCGATCAACGCAGGTCACGAGCTCGGTCACAAGCGCACGGGTGTCGAAAAGCGGCTTGCACAGCTCGCGCTGGCGATCACGGGCTACGGCCATTTCCGCATCGAGCACAACGTTGGCCATCACGCGGCTGTCGCCACGCCGGAGGATCACGCCAGCGCGCGCATGGGCGAGTCCGTGTACCGCTTCGTCCGCCGCGAAATTCCGGGTGGACTGGCGCGGGGATGGCGGCTCGAGGCGCGAAGGCTCGACCGCCGTGGCCTGCGACCGTGGTCGCCGCAGAACGAGATCCTCCAGTCCTGGGCCGTTACGCTGCTGTTCCAGGGCGCGCTGGTGGGATGGCTGGGCCTTGCAGCACTGCCGTGGCTGCTGCTGCACAACGCCTGGGCCTGGGCGCTGCTGACGGTGGTGAACTACATCGAGCACTATGGCCTGCTGCGGCTGCGCGGGCCCGATGGCCGGACGGAACCGTGCCGGCCGCACCACTCCTGGAACAGCAACCACGTGGTGTCCAACCTGCTGCTGTTCCACCTGCAGCGCCACTCCGATCACCATGCCCATGCGGAACGCCGCTACCAGTCGTTGCGCCACTTCCCCGAGGCGCCGCAGCTGCCGACCGGCTACATGGGCATGATCCTGCTCGCCTGCCTTCCCGGGCTGTACTTCAGGGTGATGGATCCGCGGTTGCTGGCGCAGGCCGGTGGCGACCTCGACCGGATCAACCTCGATCCGCGGCGCGCGTCGGAACTGCGCCGCCGCTACGGCGTGGTGCCGAGCCCGAAGTGAGCGAGGGCCGCGCGCGCGATCGGCTCGCCCCACTCCTGGACGAAGTGCCCGGCCTCGGGCAGCAGCATCGGTTCCGGACAGCCACGTATGCGGCGCTGCAGGGCCCGCATCACCGGCTCGCCGAGAACCGGATCAGCGAGACCGATGGCCATGAACGTCTCACCTTGCCACTCGCGCGAGAGGAACTCGCCAGCATCGAGGCTGGTCTGGACGCCGGGCATGTCCGGCCGCGTCGGCACCAGCTCGGGAAAACGGCGCACACCCGACTTATAACGCTGATCCGGGAACGGCGCCGCGTACGCCGCCGCCTCGCCAGGCCCGAGTTGAGGACACGCACGCCGCATCAGTGCGGCGACATCGAGGTCGGGATGCGCGGCCGCGTAGGCGCGCCAGGCCTCGAAGCCCGGTCCCGGTGATCGTCCGGTGCCGAGACCCGTGTTCATGACGATAAGCCGGCGTATCCTGTCCGGATAGTCCATCGGCAGGGTCAGGCCGAGCAGGCCTCCCCAGTCCTGCACGACCAGGCACACTTCCGGCAGGTCGAACCGCTCCATGAAGCGCTTCAGCGCGTCCCGATGGAAGGCGAAGGTATAGGTCGCGTCGTCGACGGGTTTGTCGGACCGGCCGAAACCGAACAGGTCCGGGGCGAGAACCCGGTGGCCGGCAGCCACGAAGACCGGGATCATCCGCCGGTACAGATAGCTCCAGGTCGGCTCCCCGTGCAGGCAGACGAACGCGACCCTTGCATCGCGCGGGCCCTCGTCGACGTAATGCATGCGAAGCCCGGGATAGCCCTCGAGGTCCTCGATGTAGCGCGGCGCGAGGTCCCAGCCGGGCAGCCGTGCAAAGCGCTCGTCGGGGGTGCGCAGGGCGCGGACCATGCGCGGGTCAGTACTTTGCCCCGGTGCGGTAGAGGTAGTGCTGCATGTCCATCATCTGGCCGCTGAGGCGGCGCTGCACGCGGTGGGCGACGCGCATGATGGCCCGCATGGCCTTGTACACCACGACCGGGTGTGTTGGCAGCAACTCCTCGAAACGCTGGCGGTCGAGCGTGAGGACCGCTACCGGCCCGGCGGCGACCATGCTCGCGTAACGTTGCGCGCCGTCCATGAACGAGAGTTCCCCCGCCAGGTCGCCCGGACCGAGGATGTGCAGCGTGTTGGGCTCGCCGTGCTCGTCCGGCTTGACGACGGCGATCCGTCCGGTGAGCGGCACGAACAGCGTCGGGCTGCTCTCGCCCTCGTGGACCAGCACGGCGCCATCCGCGTATTCCCGCAGCTCCACGACACGCGCCAGCGCGCCCACTTCCGCTTCGTCCATCTCCGCCGCCAGCGGCGAAGAGCGCAGCGCATCGACCGTTTCCTTGCTCACCACTTCGACACTCCCCGGGGGCGCGCGCAGCGCCAGTGCCCGAATGATACTACCGCCTCGCGGAGGCGCGCTGCGGGATCCGGCGTGGTCAGGCCGCGATCCAGCGCAGCCCCGGCCCACGGCCCAGGGCCGACAGCTGTCCGCGCCGCTCGAGGTAACGCAGGTGCGCGAGCGTCTCCGCGGTCGCGAGTAGCCGGTTGAGCGCATCGAGACGCGAGAGGCGGAACAGCGCCGCGACGACCTCGCCCGTGCGTGCGCCCGGCCTGCAGGTTTCCACGATGCGCGCCAGGCGCTGCGTGTGTTCGGCGCGCAGCGCATCCAGCCGGGCGTGCAGGCCCGCGAATGGCCGGCCGTGCGCAGGAAGCACGACCGTCTGTGGCGGCAATTCACCCAGCCGGTCGAGCGAGGCGAGGTAGTCGCCCAGCGGGTCGGCGTCGGCGATGTCGGGGTAGAGGCTGATGTTCGGCGAGATGTGCGGCAGGACCTGGTCGCCGCTGACCAGCAGCCCGGTGTCCGCCGCGTGCAGGCAGGCGTGGCCGGGCGCGTGGCCTTCGTGCAAGGACACGCGGAACGTGCCCGCCCGCGTGGCGATCTGCTGGCCCTCGGCCAGGGTCAGCGAGCGTGGCGGTGCACCGCTGATGATCGAGCGATAGCGCTGGCCACTCAGGAAATCGCCGAACTCGGGCTCGGGCTCGAATCCGACGCGATCCGCGAAGGCCGCCAGGTCCCGGGCGAAGTCGCCTCGGTCGTGGTCCACCCGGCTGGCGGCCGCCGCGGCTTTGCTGATCTGGACCTCGATACCGCGCGCGGCGGCGAGTCGGGCCGCCATGCCGAAGTGGTCCGGGTGGTGATGCGTCACCAGGATGCGCTCCATGCCGTCCAGCGCCGGCAGCCGGGACTCGAGCTCCCGCCACGCCTCCTCCACCGAGGGAATGGCCATGCCCGTATCCACCAGCAGCCAGCCGCCGGCGGTCCTTATCAGCCAGACGTTGATGTGGTTGAGCGGTCCCGGGATCGGCAGCCGCATCCAGACGAGCACGCCGCCGACCTCGCGAAAATCGCCTGCCTCCGGGGGCGATTCAGCGGCGTGCTGCATGAGGGTGGCCAATTCTGTCATGCGATCGTCCCGTGTTTCGCCTTGCCCCGGCGCGGCCAAAGATACACGACCGCCGCCTGCCCCGCGCCTCGCCGATGGGATACAATTCAGGGGCTTCGAGCGCCTCCCGCGCGCCGGGTCGGTGCCGAGCCCGCTACCCTCAATCGGGAGGTCCAGAATGACCCATCCGTCCGCCGGGGCGCGACTGCGCGTCGCCGTGCACCAGGAGCGTCCGCTCCAGGTCGTCGGCACCATCAACGCCTACAGCGCTCTGCTCGCCGAGCGCGCAGGCTTCCGGGCGATCTACCTGTCCGGCGCGGGGGTCGCAAATGCCTCCTTCGGCCTGCCGGACCTCGGCATCACCATGCTCAACGACGTCTGCGAGGACGTCCGGCGAATCGCTGGCGCGACGGACCTGCCGCTGCTGGTGGACGCCGACACCGGCTGGGGCGCCGCCTTCAACATCGCCCGCACCGCGCGTGACCTGATCCGCTCGGGTGCGGCCGGCATGCACCTTGAGGACCAGGTCCAGGCGAAGCGCTGCGGTCACCGCCCGGGCAAGGCGCTGGTGTCCAGCGACGAGATGGTGGACCGCATCAAGGCGGCGGCGGACGGCCGCTACGACCCGCAGTTCGTCATCATGGCCCGCACCGACGCGCACGCGGTTGAGGGCCAGCAGGCCGCGCTTGACCGCGCCCACGCCTACGTGGAGGCGGGCGCGGACATGATATTCGCCGAGGCGCTGACCACGCTGGACGAATACCGCGAGTTCACGCGTTCCGTGCGCGTGCCGGTGCTGGCCAACATCACCGAGTTCGGCAAGACCCCGCTGTTCACCGTCCCGGAACTGGGCGAGGCCGGCGTTTCCCTGGTCCTCTATCCCCTCTCGGCCTTCCGCGCCATGAGCAGGGCGGCGCTGGAGCTGTACACGGCGCTGCGCCGGGACGGCACCCAGCGCGCCGTCGTCGACCGCATGCAGACACGGGCCGAGCTCTACGACGTGCTTGGCTACCACGACTACGAGAAGAAGCTCGACCAGCTCTTCGCCCGCGACAAGGAGTGACTTCCATGACCGACGCACCCGCTCCCGACGCCCGCAAGCCCAAGAAGTCCGTTGCCCTGTCCGGCGTTCCCGCCGGCAACACGGCGCTGTGCACGGTCGGTCGAACGGGCAACGACCTTCACTACCGCGGCTACGACATCCTCGAGTTGGCTGAGCGCTGCGAATTCGAGGAGATCGCGTACCTGCTGATCCACGGCAAGCTGCCGAACCGCGCGGAGCTCGCGGGCTACAAGCGCAAGCTCAGGTCGCTCCGCGGCCTCCCGCTCGCAGTGCGCGAGGTGCTGATGTCGCTGCCGGCGGGCAGCCACCCGATGGACGTCATGCGCAGCGGCGTGTCTGCGCTCGGCTGCGCGCTCCCCGAGAAGGACGACCACAATGTCGCCGGCGCACGCGACATCGCCGACCGGCTGATCGCCTCGCTGGGCTCGATGCTCTGCTACTGGTACCACTGGAGTCACAACGGACAGGAGATCGACGTCGAGACCGACGACGACTCCATCGGCGGGCATTTCCTGCACCTGCTGCACGGCGAGCCACCGCCGGAGTCCTGGGTCCGGGCCATGCACACCTCGCTGATCCTGTATGCAGAGCACGAGTTCAACGCCTCGACGTTCGCGGCCCGCGTCATCGCCGGCACTGGCTCCGACATGCATTCCTGCATCACCGGCGCCATCGGCGCCCTGCGCGGGCCCAAGCACGGCGGGGCCAACGAGGTGGCCTTCGAGGTGCAGAAGCGCTACGAGACCCCAGCTGAGGCCGAGGCCGACATCCGTGCCCGCGTCGAGCGCAAGGAGGTGATCATCGGCTTCGGACACCCCGTCTACACCATCGCCGACCCGCGCAACGAGGTTATCAAGCGCGTCGCGAAGAAGCTCTCGGACGAGGCCGGCGACGCCAAGATGTTCGACATTGCCGCGCGGCTCGAGGCCGTCATGTGGGACATCAAGAAGATGTTCCCCAACCTCGACTGGTTCAGTGCCGTGTCCTACCACATGATGGGCGTTCCCACGGCCATGTTCACGCCGCTGTTCGTGATCGCTCGCACGACGGGCTGGAGCGCCCACGTCATCGAGCAGCGCATCGACGGCAAGATCATCCGGCCAAGCGCCAACTACACCGGTCCCGAGGACCAGAAGTTCGTACCGATCGACAAGCGATGAACACCCGCTACCGAAAGCCCCTGCCCGGCACCAGCCTCGACTACTTCGACACGCGCGCGGCCGTTGAGGACATCCAGGCCGGCGCGTGGGACCGGCTGCCCTACACCTCGCGCGTGCTCGCCGAGAACCTCGTGCGCCGCTGCGACCCCGCGGTCCTCGAGGACTTCCTGCGTCAGATCGTGGAGGGCAAGCAAGAGCGGGATTTCCCGTGGTTCCCGGCCCGGGTCGTGTGCCACGACATCCTGGGCCAGACCGCCCTGGTGGATCTCGCGGGCCTGCGCGACGCCATCGCCGCGCAGGGCGGCGACCCGGCGCAGGTCAACCCGGTCGTGCCGGTGCAGCTGATCGTGGACCACTCGCTGGCGGTAGAGTGCGGCGGAGACAACCCGGACGCCTTCGCGAAGAACCGGGCGATCGAGGACCGCCGCAACGAGGACCGCTTCCATTTCATCGAGTGGACGCGCAAGGCGTTCCGCAACGTGGACGTCATCCCGCCAGGCAACGGCATCATGCACCAGATCAACCTGGAGAAGATGTCGCCCGTTATACACGCGCAGGACGGCGTCGCTTTCCCGGACACCTGCGTCGGAACCGACAGCCACACGCCGCACGTCGATGCACTCGGGGTAATCGCCATCGGCGTCGGTGGGCTCGAGGCCGAGAACGTGATGCTCGGCCGCGCGTCGTGGATGCGCCTGCCGGAGATCGTCGGCGTCGAACTCTCCGGGCGGCCGCAGCCGGGTGTCACGGCTACGGACATCGTGCTCGCGCTGACGGAATTCCTGCGCAAGGCGAAGGTCGTCGGTGCCTACCTCGAGTTCCGCGGCGAGGGTGCCGCGGCCCTGACGCTCGGCGACCGCGCCACCATCAGCAACATGGCGCCCGAGTACGGCGCCACGGCGGCGATGTTCTTCATCGACCAGCAAACCCTCGACTACCTCCGGCTCACCGGGCGTTCCGACGAGCAGGTCGCCCTGGTCGAGCTGTACGCGAAGCAGGCCGGCCTCTGGGCGGATGCGCTCGAAGGCGCACGGTACGAGCGCAGACTGCACTTCGACCTGTCCACCGTCGTCCGTAACGTGGCGGGTCCGAGCAATCCGCACGCGAGGGTGGCCACGACCGACCTCGCCGCGAAGGGGATCGCCGGCCCCTGGCGTGAGGACCCCGGCCTGATGCCCGACGGCGCGGTGATCATCGCGGCGATCACGAGCTGCACGAACACGAGCAACCCGCGCAACGTCATCGCCGCCGGCCTGCTGGCGCGCAATGCCAACCGCATGGGCCTGACGCGCAAGCCCTGGGTCAAGAGTTCGCTGGCGCCTGGATCACGCGCGGTCGAGCTGTACCTGCGCGAGGCCGGACTGCTTCCAGAGCTCGAGAAACTCGGCTTCGGCATCGTTGCCTTCGCCTGCACCACCTGCAACGGCATGTCCGGCGCCCTGGACCCGAAGATCCAGCAGGAGATCATCGACCGCGACCTTTACGCCACGGCGGTGCTGTCGGGGAACCGCAACTTCGACGGCCGCATCCATCCCTACGCAAAGCAGGCCTTCCTCGCCTCGCCTCCGCTGGTGGTCGCCTACGCGATCGCGGGCACGGTCCGCTTCGACATCGAGAAGGATGCACTGGGTCACGACGCGGCCGGCAGACCGCTGACGCTCAAGGACCTCTGGCCGTCGGACGAGGAGATAGATGCGATCGTCGCGGCGAGCGTGAAGCCCGAACACTTCCGCCAGGTCTACGAGCCGATGTTCCGGGCGTCCGTGGACAGGGGCGATCGCGTGAGCCCGCTGTACGACTGGCGCCCCATGAGCACCTACATCCGCCGGCCGCCGTACTGGGAGGGCGCGCTTGCGGGCGAGAGATCGCTGTCCGGCATGCGGCCGTTGGCGGTGCTCGGCGACAATATCACGACCGACCACCTCTCCCCGTCCAATGCGATCCTGCTGGACAGCGCCGCCGGGGAGTACCTCGCGAAGATGGGACTGCCGGAAGAGGACTTCAATTCCTACGCGACGCATCGCGGCGACCACCTCACCGCGCAGCGCGCGACCTTCGCCAACCCGACGCTCGTCAACGAGATGGCGGTGGTCGACGGCAAGGTGAAGAAGGGATCGCTCGCCCGCGTCGAGCCCGACGGCAGGGTCATGCGCATGTGGGAGGCGATCGAGACCTACATGGAGCGCAAGCAGCCGCTCATCGTCATCGCGGGCGCAGACTACGGGCAGGGCTCCTCCCGCGACTGGGCGGCCAAGGGCGTCAGGCTCGCGGGAGTCGAGGCGATCGTGGCGGAGGGCTTCGAGCGCATCCACCGCACCAACCTCATCGGCATGGGCGTGCTGCCGCTCGAGTTCAAGCCGGGCACGAACCGCAGGACGCTCGCCATCGACGGCACCGAGACCTTCGACGTGGTCGGCGACCGCCGACCCCGTGCTGACCTGACGCTCGTCATCCACCGCCGCAGCGGCCAGCGCCTCGAGGTGCCCGTGACCTGCCGCCTCGATACCGCCGAGGAGGTGTCGATCTACGAGGCTGGTGGCGTTCTGCAGCGCTTCGCGAAGGACTTCCTCGAGTCCGCGGCTGCGGCCTGAGGAATCCCATGGCCCGCGCACCCCAGGTCCGGATCCCCGCCGCCTACATGCGCGGCGGCACGAGCAAGGGCGTCTTCTTCCGGCTGCAGGACCTCCCCGAGCGCGCGCAGTCGCCCGGTCCTGCCCGAGATGCCCTGCTGCTGCGCGTGATCGGCAGCCCCGACCCCTACGGCAAGCAGATCGACGGCATGGGCGGGGCCACCTCGAGCACCAGCAAGACTGTGATCCTCGCCAGGAGCACCCGTCCGGATCACGACGTGGATTATCTCTTCGGGCAGGTCTCGATCGACAAGGCATTCGTCGACTGGAGCGGCAACTGCGGCAATCTGTCGGCGGCAGTGGGACCATTCTCGATCGCGCAAGGCCTGATCGATCCCGCGCGCGTGCCCGCCGACAGCGTGGCGACCATTCGGATCTGGCAGGCCAACATCGGCAAGACCATCGTCGCGCGCGTCCCGATGGCGAACGGCGCGGTGCAGGAGACGGGCGACTTCGAACTCGACGGCGTGACCTTCCCGGCAGCCGAGGTCCAGCTGGAGTTCATCGATCCCGCCGCCGAGGAGGAAGGCGCCGGCGGCGCCATGTTCCCGACTGGAAACCTGGTGGACGAACTCGCGGTGCCGGGCGTCGGCGTGTTGAAGGCGACCATGATCAATGCCGGCATCCCGACCATCTTCCTGAAGGCCGAGGAGATCGGCTTTACCGGCGTGGAGCTTCAGGACTCGATCAACGGCGATGCGAAGGCGCTTGCCATGTTCGAGGCGATCCGCGCCCACGGCGCGCTGCGCATGGGGCTCATTCACGACCTCGACGAAGCAGCGAAGCGCCAGCACACGCCCAAGGTGGCGTATGTCGCCGGGCCTGCGGACTACGTGGCGTCGAGCGGCAAGCGGATCGCGGCCGGCGACATCGACCTGCTGGTGCGTGCCATGTCCATGGGCAAGCTGCACCACGCCATGATGGGCACCGCAGCCGTGGCGATCGGCACCGCGGCGGCCATCCCCGGCACGCTGGTCAACCTCGCCGCCGGAGGCGGCCCGCGCAACGCCGTCCGATTTGGACATCCCTCCGGGACCCTGCGGGTCGGCGCTGAAGCACGCCAGGTGAACGGCGACTGGACCGTCACCAAGGCGATCATGAGCCGCAGCGCGCGTGTACTCATGGAAGGCTGGGTTCGCGTCCCCGGTGATGCATTCTGACCAGGCACGGCCGTCAGGCAGGCCTCAGAAGATCGAAAGCTGAGCTTCGGGCTCCGTCGCGGCGCTGGATTCCTCGCGCTTTCGCTTGCTCCCGCGGCTGCGCGGCCTTGGCGGCGGCGCTTGCGCTTCCTCGGGCTTGCCCGGCAGCTGACCGATGAACTCAGCCAGCCCTGCGAAGGCTGCCGGCACCACGGCGTAGAGGATGAATCTCCCGCGCGGCTTCGCCTCGAGCAATCCGGCCTGCGCCAGTTCCTTCAGGTGAAACGACAGCGTCGATGCAGGGCACTCGACCCGCCGCGCGATCGTGCCGGCTGGCGTGCCCTCAGCATCGCCGGCGGCGAGCACCTCGATGATCCTGAGGCGAGTCGGTTGAGCCAGGGCCGCAAGGACGGCCGCATTCGAGGCAGAGGGTGTGGCGCCCATGGCGCGATCTCGAGTTGGTGATTGAGGTTTCCAGCATCATCGAAATCGTTCGGCTTGGCAAGCACGGACGTGGCCAGGGTCGTTGCTGGCAGCGCATCCTGGCGGTTGCGTTTCACAGAATCCACGCTATATTCCGCAGCTAAGTACTTTGTTCCGCGCGAATTTCTATCCTCCACCGCGGGGCTGGTGCGGATCCGAGGGAACCTCATCGCTGTCTGGGTTCTTGGGGATTATTGTTAAAACAACAGGTTACGGAGCTTTCGATGAAGACCGCCTGGGAGTCGATGCATCTGGCTGCGGTACAACTGGCCGCCGCATCTCCAATCAAACATAGACTTGTTGTCGCTTTCTCGAAACATCTTGCGGAAATCGACAGCACGGAGCTGCCGCGTTCCGTCCGCCTCGAGTTCGAGGCTTTACGGCGCGACATGACCTGCGTGAGTCCGCTTCGAGGTGAAACGCCCGTCATTGCCACAGTACGGAAAATGTCGAATGACGAGGCTGGGCGCAATGCGCAGCGGATCGTTCGCCTGCTCGGCGCGCTGAGCGACGAAGCGGTCGACGTGCGCCCGCGCAACGGGACGGTGGTAAGGTTCTACGGCGCCGAGGCCTGAGGCGGCAGGCTCAGTCGAGCTTGAATTCGATCGTATCCCAGCGCGTTGTTTCCTCGTGACGCGCCTGGCGTCGGATGGCGTCCGACATTTCCCGTTCATTCCAGGCGAGGACCTCGTCCGCCAGATCGCGCAGTTTCGCGGCTACCGTGTCTCCGGTGCCGAAGGGTTCCATGACGATGACGGGCTTGTCGCAAGCCTTGGCGTAGAGGCCCTGGAACTCGATCAGCACCGGGTCCCGCGCGTGCAGCGCCGACAGCAGCACGATGATCTCGGCGTCTGCCATCTGTTGCCTCAACGCTTCCTTGAGCGACTCCCGGTCGAAGCTGCGCGGCGTCTTCTCCGGCGCGCTCAGGTTCCGGTAGAAGAAGTTCTTGGCGCTTTCGAGATACTCGAAAGTCCGGTAGTACTCGTCGTCGGGCGCGAAAAGGTGACTGACGAACAGCCGGATCGGGTTTTCCTGTGACATCGTGCCCTCGCGGCTTCCCGCAGCCGGTCGTCGCTCAGGCCGGTGCGGGGTCTAGAATAAGCCCAACGAGGCTTGCGGTGCACGCATGAGACTGGTCGTCTACAACATCCGGTACGCCACCGGCACCGGCCCCTCGTTCCACCTGCCCCTCCCCGGGGCAGGTTACCTCCGGAGCAGCCGGCAGGTGCTGGACCGCATTACCGCCTTCCTCAAGGACCTCGACCCGGACATCGTCGGGCTGATCGAGGTGGACACCGGCTCTATCCGGACCGGCATGCTCAACCAGGCGCGCTTCATCGCCGACCACCTCGGGCATTACTCCAGCTACCAGTGCAAGTACGGCGAGGACTCGCTCAACCAGCTGGTGCCGATCGTGCGCAAGCAGGGCAATGCCTTTCTGGCGGCCCCGCGGGTGCACGGCGAGCGCTTCCACTATTTCGACGCGGGCATCAAGAGGCTGATCATCGAGCTGGAACTCGACGACGTCGCCGTGTTCCTGGTGCACCTGTCACTCAAGTTCCGCCACCGCCACTACCAGCTGCGGCACCTGCACCAGCTGATCAAGCGGCAGAGCAAGCCGGTGATCGTCGCCGGCGACTTCAACACGTTCTGGGGCGACCACGAGATCTATCTCTTCATGCAGGCGGCCGGGCTGCGCAGCGCCAACGCGGAGGGACGGCCGTCCTATCCCAGCCGTTGGCCGCGCAAGGAGCTCGACTTCATCCTGTACGGAGAGGGAATCGAGCCGCTCGGCTTCGACGTGCCGTCCGTCCTTCTGTCCGACCACCTGCCGCTCGTGTTCGACTTCGAGGTCGCCGGGCAGCCGACGCCGAGGCGCCGCTCCCACGCCAGCGCCCGGACCTGAGGGCTCGCCTGCGCGTGCCCGGGAGTTGAACCGATGACCAGCACTGCATCGCCCGAACACTGGCAGCTCGACCTCGACGCGGACGGCGTCGCCTGGCTCACCTTCGACCGCCAGGGCGGCTCGGCCAACACGCTGGGCAGGGCGGTCATGGAGCAGCTCGACACCAGGCTCGCGGAGATCGAGCGAGCGCGGCCGCGGGCCGTCGTCGTCGCCTCCGCCAAGGAAAGTGGCTTCATCGCCGGTGCGGACATCACCGAATTCACCGGCCTGTCGGACGAGCAGCAGGCCTATGAGCTAGTCCGCGCCGGCCAGGGCGTCCTCGACCGGCTCGAGGCGCTGCCCTGCCCCACGGTCGCGGCCATCCACGGCTTCGCGCTCGGCGGCGGCCTCGAGCTGGCCCTGGCCTGCCGCTACCGGGTCGCGGCCGACGACGAGCGCCTTGCGCTCGGACTGCCGGAGGTCATGCTCGGCATTCACCCCGGCTTCGGTGGAACAGTCAGGGCTCCCCGGCTGATCGGCGCGCCGGCTGCCCTCGACATGATGCTGACCGGCCGCAGCCTGCGCGCTGCGCGCGCCCGGCAGCTCGGCCTCGTCGACCGGCTCGTGCCTGCTGGGCGCCTGCGCGAGGAAGCGAAGGCGCTGGCGCTGGCGTCGCCCCCGCCCCACCGCCCTCCGCTCGGACAACGTCTGCTGGCACTGGCGCCGGTCCGAGGTCTTGTAGCCGACCGGGTCCGCAAGCAGGTCGCCCGGCGGGCGCGCCCCGATCACTATCCGGCGCCTTACGCGATCGTGGACCTCTGGCAATCGCGCGGTGCTGCCGGCACCGCGGCCTACGAAGCCGAGGCGCGCTCGATCGCGAGGCTGTTACTCACACCCACCTCGCGCAACCTCGTGCGCGTGTTCTTCCTGCAGGATCGCCTCAAGGCGCTGGGTGGCGGCTCCGGGCGGAAGTTCGAGCATGTGCACGTAGTCGGCGCCGGGCTGATGGGGGGCGACATCGCCGCCTGGTGCGCCTACCGTGGCCTCACCGTTACGCTGCATGACCGCGAGGAACGGTTCGTCGCCGCGGCGCTGGAGCGCGCCCGCGGTTTCTTTTCCCGGAAGTGCCGCCGCCCGGGTCAGGCGGAGGCCTGCCAGGCCCGGCTCACGGCCGATGTCGAAGGCGCCGGCGCAGCCGCGGCCGACATCCTGATCGAGGCGATCTTCGAGGACGCCGAGGCGAAGCGGACCCTCTACCGTCGCCTAGAGCGGGTGATGAAGCCCGGTGCGCTGCTTGCCACCAATACGTCCAGCCTAATGCTCGAGGAGCTCGCGCGGGATCTCGGCGACCCATCGCGGCTGGTCGGGCTGCATTTCTTCAACCCGGTCTCGAAGATGATGCTCGTCGAGATCGTGCGCGGGGCCGCAACCTCGGACGCGGTGGCGCAGGATGCCGCCGCCTTCGCCCGGCGGCTGGACCGGCTGCCGCTGCCCTGCCGCAGCGCGCCCGGATTCGCGGTGAACCGCATCCTGATGCCCTACATGACCGAGGCCATGCACGCCGCGGCCGAGGGCCTCTCCCTGTCCACCATCGATCAGGCGGCAGTGGACTTCGGCATGCCGGTGGGTCCGGTCGAGCTCGCCGACACGGTCGGGCTCGACGTCGCGCTGCACGTGGGGCGCATCCTGGCCTCCGCCTCCGGCCGCGAAGCCCCGCAGGGTCTGGAATCACTCGTGGCGGCGGGACAGCTCGGCCGCAAGAGTGGACGGGGACTCTACGAGTGGCGTGAAGGCAAGCCGCTCAAGCCGCCCCCAGGCCAGGTTCCTGCCGACCTGCAGGACCGACTGGTGCTCCAGTACGTCAACGAGGCAGTCGCCTGCCTGCGCGAGGGCGTGGTGGCCGACGCGGACCTGCTCGATGCCGGCATGATCTTCGGGACCGGTTTCGCGCCATTCCGGGGCGGCCCGCTGCACTATGCGCGTCAGCGCGGGATCGACGAGGTGGTCGCGCGTCTGCAGGCACTGGAGCGCAAGTACGGGCCACGCTTCCGTCCCGACGCGGGCTGGGACGACCTGCGCGGATTGCGTTCCTGACCTCTGTGATAACATCCGCCGCCAATGAACAAGCCCAGATCCGCGACGCCGGAGCGCCATGGAAGGTAAGGCCCTCGACCTCGCCACCCTGCGCAACTTCTCGCCCCTCGACGGCCTGAAGCGCGAGAATCTAGCGGCGCTGGCGCGCAAGACAACGCTGCGCCGGCTCGATGAGGGCCGGCTGCTGTTCAAGGAGGGTGACGCGGACAAGCGCTGTTTCTACCTGGTCAGCGGGGACCTCGAACTGACCAGCGGCGATCGCCTGGTCGCGACCCTGAAAGGCGGAAGCCCTGAGGCGCGCAACCCGGTTGCCCCCGGCCAGCCCCGCCGTTTCACGGCGCGCGCGGTCACCGACGTCGACTACATCTCCATCGACTCGGACATGCTCGACGTCCTGATCACCTGGGACCAGACCGGGACCTACGAGGTGTCCGAGATCGCTGGCGAAGGCAGCCAGGGCCAAGACGACTGGATGACCGCACTGCTGCAGAACAAGGCCTTCCACCGCGTTCCCCCTGCGAACATACAGGCCTTGTTCATGCGCATGCAGCGCGTCAACTACCAGGCCGGCGAAGTCGTCATCAAGCAGGGCGACGACGGTGACTTCTTCTATGTCATTACCCGCGGCCGCTGCGTGGTGACGCGCGAGACACCACTCAACCGCGAAGGCATCCGCCTCGCTGAACTCGGCGTCGGCGAGTCGTTCGGCGAGGAGGCGCTCATCTCCGAGGGCAAGCGCAACGCGACGGTGTCCATGCTCACCGACGGCTCTCTCATGAGGCTTGGCAAGGAAGACTTCCACGCGCTGCTCAACGAGCCGCTCCTGCACTGGGTCGACCTCGACCAGGCGCGGGACATCATCGCGAACGGCGGCGCCTGGCTGGACGTGCGCCTGCCGAGCGAATACGAGCTCTGGCACCCGCAGGGCGCCATCAACATTCCGCTCTACTTCATCCGCCTCAAGCTCAAGACGCTCGACCATGCGGTGCCCTACGTCCTGGTCTGCGAGACAGGGAGGCGCAGCTCCGCCGCGGCCTTTCTGCTGAGCGAGCGCGGCTTCGACGCCACCTGCCTGCGCGGCGGTCTGCTCGGCAACGCCATGGGTCCGGCTGCCGGCTGAACCGGCGGCCGCTACATCGTGTGGGTCTGTTTGTCCCCGCCGAGCGCGCCGGCGAGGTAGGACTCGATCTTCTTCTGCGTGGTGCCGCGATCCTGCTCGCTGAACTGCACCCCGATGCCGGCAGTACGCTTGCCCTGCGCGCCCTTGGGCGTGACCCAGATCACCCGGCCGGCCACGGGCAGCTTCTCCTCCTCCCCCATCAGGTTTAGGAGCATGAACACCTCGTCACCCAGCCGGTAATTGCTGTTGGTCGGGATGAACAGGCCGCCGTTGCGCACGAAGGGCATGTAGGCGAGGTAGAGTGCACTCTTGTCCTTGATGGTGAGCGTCAGCAGTCCCGGCTTCGTCGAAGGTGAGCGCATCGTCATCCCGTGCGGCCCGGGGCCGCGGCAAAAGCCTCGCCCATCGCAACCAGCAGGTCCTCGAGGAGCAACTGGGTGTTCAGCGGACCCTCGATCGCCGCGCGCGCCGCGCGAAGCCGGTCGAGGAACGCGAACACCGGCCCGATGTTCATGCCGGTCGCTGCGATTGGCAACCCGGACGCGCGATTATTGTTAACCGCGTCACCGGCCGCCAGCGCCTCTCGCAGCAAGCCCATGACCCAGTGCTCGAGCCAGAGCAAGCGCTCTGCGGGGCGGTCTTTGTGCCAGCCCTCGGCCAGGCGCCAGGGATCGAATCCCGGCGAACCCGCCAGGGCGAGGTCGCGGGCAAGTGCGGGCCCGAGGTCGGCCGCGCCGGAGGCGGCCAGGGCCCGGGCGGCGAGCGGCGCGCCGTTCGCAAGAGCAAGGACTTGTTCCCAATCTTTCCTGGGCTCGTTCTCGGCCAGCCAGTCAGCCGCCACTGCCGCAGCCGGCAGCGGGACCCCAAGGCGCATGCAGCGGCTGAGGATGGTGGCCGGCAGCGCGCTCGGTCGTGCTGCCACCAGGATCAGCAGCGTATTCTCAGAAGGCTCTTCAAGTGTCTTCAATAATGCATTGAATGAATTCATATTAAGGCTGTCCGCAGGATCGATGATCCCGACCTGGAAGCCGCCGCGGTAGCTACGCATCGCCAGCACGGCCGACAGCGCCCGGACCTGGTCAACCTTGACGACCTTGGAATCCTCTTCCAGCGTGACGCGGTGCAGGTCCGGGTGATTGCCGGCCAGGAACAGGACGCAGGAATGGCATCGGCCACAGGGACGCGCGTCCTGTGCCTCGCACAGCGCAAGCTGCGCGGCCCACAGCGCGAGTTCCGACTGGCCCACACCCGCCCGTCCGACCATCAGCAGCGCTTGCGGGAAACGTCCCGACTGCCAGGCGGCCTGCAGCCGCTGCCGCGCCGGGACGAGCCACGGTGCCCCTGCGACGGCTAGGCGCTCGGCCAGGTGCGGCACCGCTTCCGGGGGCGCTGCGTGCCGCTTACCGGCCATTGGCGCTCTCTTGCCGCCACTCAGCGACGGCGGCCTCGAGAACATCCTCCACCTGCTGCCGGACCTGGTCGGGTCGTGGCAGGGCGTCGATCCGGCGACAGCGATCCGGCTCGCGCGCGAGGATAGCCAGGTAGCCGCGGCGGACCCGCTCGTGGAAGGCCCATCGCTCTGATTCGAACCGGTCGCCGCGCGGGCTGCGGGCAGTGGCCCGCTCCAGCGCCCGCTCGACCGGCAGGTCGAAGATCAATGTCAGGTCGGGACTCAGCCCGCGCTGCGCGATGCGCTCGAGCGCCCGTATCTGGTCGACGGGAAGGCCGCGCCCCGCGCCCTGGTAGGCCTCGGTCGCGTCGGTGAATCGGTCGCACAGCACCCAGGCGCCGCGCACGAGCGCCGGCCGGATCCGGTTCGCGACGTGGATCGCCCTCGCGGTGAACACCAGCAGCAGCTCGGCGATGGCATCCAGAGGCTCGGGCTGAGGCTCCAGCAGGAGGCGGCGCAGCGACTCCGCGACGGGCGTGCCGCCGGGCTCCCGGGTGACCTCGCAGTCGATGCCTTGCGCGGCGAGGAACGCGGCCGCATGGGCGAGCTGTGTGGACTTCCCCGCCCCTTCGACGCCCTCGAACGTGACGAACCGGCCGCGCAAGATCACTGGCTCCCGCCGCTGCGCGCGTTGCGCAGCGCAAGGATATACCTCGAGACGTTGGCGTTGTGCTCGTCGAGCGTGCGGGCGAACCGGTGCCGTCCGTCGCCGAGACCGGTCGCGACGAAGTACAGGGCGTCGGTCTTCTCCGGCTGCGTGGCGGCCGTGATCGCGGCGCGGCCCGCGAGCGCGATCGGCGTCGGCGGCAGACCGCCCCGGGTGTACGTGTTGTACTCGGTGTCGCGCTGCAGGTCCGCGCGCCGCAGGTTGCCGTCGAAAGCCGCTCCCAGCCCGTAGATCACCGTCGGGTCGGTCTGCAGGCGCATGCCGATGCGCAGCCGGTTCACGAAGACTCCCGCGATCAGCGCGCGTTCGTCGGGCGCGCCCGTCTCCTTCTCGACGATCGATGCGAGGATCAGCGCTTCGTAGGGATCGGCGAGAGGCAGTCCAGGCTGGCGTGCCTCCCACGCTTCCGCCAGGACGGCCTCCAGGCGCTGCTTCGCCTGCCTGAGCAGGACCTCGTCCGAGGTGCCGCGTGGAAACAGGTAGGTGTCCGGGAACAGCATGCCTTCCGCGGAGCGCTCGCCCAGGTCGAGGCTCCTGGCCAGCGCCGCGATGTCACGGGCAGGCAGCCGGGACTCGATGGCCGGGTGTGCCTGGACGGCGGCCAGCGCCTGCAGCGCCGTCCAGCCCTCGACGAGCGTCACGGGATGCAGCAGCACCCGTCCCTCGGCGAGCATCGCGAGCAGGTCGGCAGGCGTGGCGCCTGGTCGAATCTCGTACTCCCCCGCCTGGAGCCGGCCAGCCACGCCGCGGCGCACGGCGATGCGCGTGAAGCTCCCCGGGTGCTGCAGCAAACCCGCGTCCTCGAGCGCGCGGACGACGCCGCGCAGCGAAGTGCCGCGCTCGATGACGAACACGGCCGGCGACTGCAGGCCCTCGACCGGCGTCGACATGCGCCGGTCGTCGAGCCACCGCAGGCCGAGCCACCCGCCCACCGTGGCCAGTACGGTGGCCAGGGCCGCAAGCAGCAGCCAGCGGATCAGCAGGCCTCGAGCCATGCCTCGAACTCCTCGTGCAGGACGCCGCCGGCGAGCGGCAATCCGTCGATCGACGCCAGAGGCCGGGCGCCGATCAGGGCGCTGGTGACGAAAACCTCTTCGGCGGCGCGCAGCTCGTCGACGGTCAGGTGAGCCTCGGCGGCGTCCAGGCCGCAGGCGCGGGCCCAGGTGAGGACCGCGCGGCGCATGACGCCCGCGACGCCGCATTCATCCACGCGCGGCGTGACGAGCCGCCCTGCCGCCGCGACGAAGACATTCGAGTGCGTGCCGCAAACCACCCGGCCGAGGTCGTCCAGCATGATTCCTTCGTGGACTCCCGCATCGTCCCACTCGGCCCGCGCGAGCACCTGCTCGAGCCGGTTGAGGTGCTTGAGGCCGGCCAGCGCCGGATTGCGCCCGAGCCGCATCTCGCACAGCCGCGCATGCCATGGGCCGGCTGGCTGCGCCGGCGGGTCGAAGCCCGCCACGATGCGGCGCGGGCTCGGCACGGCGGGCGGCCGGTAGCCGCGCGGTCCGCTGCCACGGGTGACGATGACCTTGACCGTGGCGTCCTGCGCACCTGCCGCCTCGGCCATCTCCGCCAGCAGCATCCGCTCCGCTGGTCGCGGCAAGCCGAGCCGGTCGCAGCCGGTCGCCAGCCGCTCGAAGTGGTACTCGGCGAGCCGTGGCGCGCCGCGGCGCCAGGCCACGGTCTCGAACAGTCCGTCGCCGTACTGCAGGCCACGATCGAGGGGATCGAGCGCCTGTCCGGGCGCACCGTCGATCAGGATCCGCATCACCCAGCCTCGGTCAGAGCGCGCAGGACCCCGCGCGCTTTGGCGCGGGTCTCCTCGAGTTCTCGCAGGGGTTTCGAATCCGCGACGATGCCGGCACCGGCGCGAAGGTCGGCGTGGCCGTTCTGGATCGAGATGGTCCTGATCAGGATGTTGAGGTCCATGCTGCCGTCCCCGGCCAGATAGCCCATCGCGCCCGTATACAGGCCACGCGGCCGGCCCTCCAGTTCCGCGATGAGCTGCATGCAGCGCACCTTCGGGCAGCCGGTGATCGTCCCGCCGGGAAACAGCGCGCGGATCACGTCCGCCGGCGTCGCACCTTCCACGAGCTCGCCCCGCACGTTCGAGACGATGTGGTGCACGTGGGCGTAGCTCTCCACCGTCATGTACTCGTCCACTCGCACGGAGCCGGGCTTGCACAGCCGGCCGAGGTCGTTCCGCTCGAGGTCGATCAGCATCACGTGCTCCGCGCGTTCCTTGGGGTGGGCGACCAGCTCGCAGATGGTGTGCCGATCCTCGCCCTGCCCGCGCGGCCGCGTGCCCGCGATCGGCCGGGTCTCACGCGGTCCCGCACCCGCACCAGGCGCTCGGGGGAGCTCGATGCCACCGCGAGGCCGCCGAGGTCGGCGAGGCCCGCGAAAGGCGCCGGATTCGACCGGCGCAGCCGCGCATAGACGTCCGCCGCCGTAACGCCCGGCCGCAGCCTCCCGTGCCAGCGGCGCGAAAGGTTCGCCTGGTAGACATCGCCCGCGGCGATGTGGCCCAGCGCCTGCTCGACCGCAGCCAGGTATTGGGCCGCGTCGTCCTCGGACACGGCCAGCGCGAGGGGTTCGCCAGCGGGCGGTGCGCCGCGCGCCGCAGCCAGGTCCGCGCGCATTCGAAACAGCAGCGCCTCCTGGCCCGGCTCCGCCACGAAACCCGTGCGGCCCGATCCATGTTCGTGCCAGATCGCTGCGCGCATGCGCCAGGCGACGGCGACGCAGGCTCGCGGATCGCGCGGCAGGCGCAGCACGGGCTCGATCTCACCCGCGAGCTCGTAGCCGAGCAGCAGGAACCAGCCGCCCGCGAAGGGAAGCTGTCCCGGTGGCGGCGCTTTCGCCGTGCGCCACCAGTCGTCGAGCCGCGCGAGGAAGCTGCAGCCCCGGCCCGGGCCCTCGAGCCGCCCATCGCCACGGAGGACGAGGCACTCGCCCGGCCCCGCGAGGAGCAGTGAATGGCTCGGCTGCCCCGGGAGCTGCGCCGCGGTCTCCAGCAGGACCGGGTAGGCTTCGGGCCGGGCGCTGTGCAGGCAGAGCAGCGCGTCGGCTGCCGAGACGCCGGTGATGAGATCTGGAGCGGAGGAAGCCATACCCGGCGTGCAGGTCGTCGCCCGGTCCGGGGGGGGTCAGCGCAGCGCGCGGAAGACCAGCGTGCCGTTGGTGCCGCCGAAACCGAACGAATTCGAGGCAGCTACCTCGATGCGCATCTGGCGCGCGCTGTGCGGGACGAAGTCGAGGTCGCAGCCCTCGCCCGGGTTGTCGAGGTTGATCGTCGGCGGCGCGACCTGGTCGCGGATCGCGAGCACGGTAAAGATCGCCTCGGCGACCCCCGCCGCACCCAGCAGGTGACCGGTCATGGACTTGGTCGAGCTGACGGCCAGGCGTGCAGCATGGTCCCCGAAGGCGCGCTTGATCGCCGCCGTCTCGGCGATGTCGCCGAGCTCGGTCGAGGTCGCGTGAGCGTTGATGTACTGCAGGTCCTCCGGGTTGCAGCCGGCGTCCCTGAGCGCGTTGATCATCGAGCGGCGCGCACCGTCGCCGTCGGCGGGAGGCGCGGTGATGTGGTACGCGTCGCCGCTCATCCCGAAGCCCACCAGCTCAGCGTAGATGTTGGCACCGCGCGCACGGGCGTGCTCGTACTCCTCGAGCACCATGCCGCCTGCGCCCTCGGCCATGACGAAGCCGTCGCGGTCGCGGTCCCACGGGCGGCTCGCGCGGGCGGGATCGTCGTTGCGCGTGGAGAGCGCCTTGGCCTGGCAGAAGGCACCGACCGAGAGCGGCGTCTCGCCCATTTCGGCGCCGCCGGCGACCATGACGTCGGCGTCTCCGTACTGGATCGCGCGCATCGCGAGGCCGATCGCGTGGGTCGAGGTCGTGCAGGCGGTCACCACCGCCAGGTTGGGTCCGTGGATGCCGTGCATGATGGACAGGTGCCCCGAGATCATGTTGATGATGCTCGAGGGGATGAACAGCGGCGAGATCTTGCGGGGGGTGTGGGCCTCGAGGTACCGGGCGGTGTTGTCCTCGATGGTCTGCATGCCGCCAATGCCGGCGCCGAAAACGACGCCGATGCGCTCGCGGTTGTCGTCGTTGATCTCGAGCCCCGAGTCGCGGATCGCCTGCACGCCGGCGGCCACGCCATACTGCATGAACGGGTCGATGCGCCGGGCTTCCTTGGGCGGCAGGTAGTCCTCGGGGTCGAAGCCCTTCAGCGCGCCGTAGATCTTCGCGGGGAAGCTCGAGGTGTCGAAGCGGGTGATCGGCCCGATGCCGCTGCGGCCGGCGAGGATCCCCTCCCAGGAGGAGG
>JBBINN010000004.1:30458-34583 GCA_037443885.1 Gammaproteobacteria bacterium
CGACGCTGTTACCTAGCGGGGACAGGAGGCCGAGCCCCGTGATGACGATTCGGCGCTTGCTCACGGCGGGCACCCCTCGGCAGGAAACGGCGGCGGGGGATCCACGAATGGCGCGCAGGCCCGGGCGCCGCAGCCCAGGCCTGCGGCGTGGCGGTCAGGTCTTGGCCTGGTGCTCGACGATGTAGTCGATCGCCTGCTGGACCGTGGTGATCTTCTCGGCGTCCTCGTCGGGAATCTCGGTCTCGAACTCCTCCTCGAGCGCCATCACCAGTTCGACCGTGTCGAGCGAATCGGCCCCCAGATCGTCCACGAAGGAGGCGTCGTTGGTCACTTCCTCCTCCTTGACGCCGAGCTGCTCGGCGATGATCTTCTTCACTCGTTCTTCGACTGTGCTCATCGTGTTTGTTGTCCTGTGACTGGGAACTGGCCGGCCGGCTAGGCGTCGGCACGGGCGGAGCATTCTAGGCAAAGCCGAGGGCAGTCGCCACCGCGGCCCGGCCAGACGGTCGTTAAATCTTATTAATTCAATGAGTTAGGACACGGCTCGGACTCAGGGCATGTGCATCCCGCCGTTGACGTTCAGGGTCTCGCCCGTGATCCAGGCCGCGCGTGGAGACGCCAGGAATGCCACCGCGGCCGCCACGTCCTCCGGTCGCCCCAGCCGCCCCAGAGGAATCTGGGACGCCAGCAGCCTGCGCTGCTCCTCCGGCAGGCCCTTGGTCATGTCCGTGTCGATGAAGCCCGGAGCCACCACGTTCACCGTGATGTTGCGTGACGCGACTTCGCGGGCCAGGGAACGAGCGAAACCGACGATCCCGGCCTTGGCGGCGCAGTAGTTGGCCTGCCCGGGATTGCCGACCAGCCCGACCACCGACGCGATGTTGACGATGCGGCCGCGGCGGGCCTTCATCATGCCCCTGAGGACTCCCCGGGAGAGGCGGAACACCGACGACAGGTTGGTTCGCAGGACCGCCTCCCAGTCCGCGTCCTTCATCCGCAGCAGCAGCGTATCCCGCGTGATGCCCGCGTTGTTTACGAGTATCGTCACGGGTCCCTCGCGCCCCTCGACGTCTGCCAGCGCGGCGTCGCAGGAGGCAGCGTCGCCGACGTCGAGCACCAGCCCACGGCCTGCGAGCCCCGCGTCCCGCAGCGCCGCCTCGAGCGAGGCGACGCCGTCAGCCGACGTGGCCGTCCCCACGACCGCAGCCCCCATGCGGGCCAGTTCCATCGCAATGGCCCGCCCGATGCCTCTCGAAGCGCCCGTCACCAGCGCCACTTCGCCGTGAAGTTCACCAGGTCCGTTCATGTCGCTTCCTCTTTGCATGCAGCGAGCGCAGCCTCGAGCGAGGCCACGGACTCGATCGTCTGGACGTCAAGGCCGCGGCCACCCTCGGCCCGGCGAACGAGGCCCGCGAGAACCTTGCCCGGGCCGGCCTCTACCACGTGCGTTACCCCGTCGCCGATCATTCGCCGGACGAGCGAGGCCCAGCGAATCGGATTGAATAGCTGCCGGTACAGCGCGTCGCGGATGCCGGCCGGCGTCTCGTGGAGTGTGTCGTCGAAGGCATGCACGCGGATCGCGGGTGCGGCGACCGGGACATGCCTGAGGTGCTCACGCAGCCGCTCGGCGGCCGGTTGCATCAGCGGGCTGTGGGACGGCACGGAGACCGGCAGCGGCACTGCGCGCTTCGCGCCCCGCAAGCGACAGGCCTCCACGGCCCGTTCGACCGCTGCGGCCTGTCCAGCGATCACCACCTGGCCCGGCGAATTGAAGTTGACCGGCACGACGACGTCGCCGGCCGCGGCCTCTGCGCAGGCCGTCGCGACCTGCTCGTCGTCGAGACCGAGGATCGCGGCCATGGCGCCTTCTCCCTCGGGTACGGCTTCCTGCATCTCCCGCCCGCGGAAGCGGACCAGCTCGACCGCATCGGCAAAGCCGAGTGCATCCGCGCAGACGAGCGCGGTGATCTCGCCGAGGCTGTGGCCGGCCATCGCCGCCGGCACCGGGCCGCCGCTCGCGCGCCAGCACCGCCACGCCGCGACGCCGGCCACGAGCAGCGCCGGCTGCGTCCGCTCGGTCGCATTGAGCCGGGACGCCGGACCCTCCGCGCACAGTCGCCACAGGTCGTAGCCGAGCACGGTGGCGGCCTCGTCGAACGTGGCGCGCACCTCGGGCCGTGCCTCGGCGAGGTCCGCCATCATGCCGACGGACTGCGAGCCCTGGCCCGGAAAAACAATTGCGAGCTTCAACTCGAAACCTCCCCGCCTGCCTCGGCAACGCGCGCGATTATAGGCCCCGACAGTGGCGGTGGCGGCGCAAAACGGCGACGGGGGAACCTCGGGCCCCGGATCGCGTCTGGTATCATGACGAAGTTTTATTACTCACTTCGGCCGTGCGCCAGGGAGTCGTCGATGCGCTCCAGTTCCTTCCCGATGCGTGGCTTCACGCTGATCGAGATCATGGTGGTCATGGTGATCATCGCGATCCTCGGCGCGCTGATCGGACCGCAGATCCTCGGCCGGGTGGACGAGGCGCGCGTCACCAAGGCCCAGTCGGACATCCGCACGCTCGGAACTGCGCTCGACCTCTACCGCATGGACAACTACACCTATCCGTCGACCGACCAGGGCCTGCGCGCTCTGGTCGAGAAGCCGGCCGACCCCAACGTGCGCAACTGGAAAGCCGGCGGTTATGTGCAGAAGCTTTCGAAGGACCCCTGGGGTAACGACTACCAGTACCAGTTCCCCGGCACGCGCGGCGGCGAGTACGACCTCTGGTCCCTCGGTGCCGACGGCCGGCCCGGCGGCGAGGGCGCGGCGGCCGACATCGGCAACTGGAACGTGGACTGACCGCGGCGCCCATCCGTGCGCGTCCTTGCCGCCCCGCCGCCGGCCCTGCGCTCGCGGGGCATGACGCTGATCGAGATCCTGGTGGTCGTCGTGATCATCGGGATACTCGTGATGGCCGTCACCGTCGCCGTCGGCGCACTCGGCGGCGACCGGCAGATCGAGGACGAGGCCCGTCGCATCGCGGACGTCGTCGCGGTCACCCTGGAGCAGGCGGAGCTCGAAGGCCGCGATTACGGCCTTCGGATCGAGCCTTCCCGCTACGAGGTCATGGTCTTCGACGGGCGACGCCAGGGCTGGTTCTCGGCCGGCGGTGACCGCTGGTTCGCCACCCACGGCCTGCCCCCCGGCCTCGCCCTCGAGCTCGAGATCGAGGGCCGCCGGGTTCTGCTCAAGCCCGCGGAAACGACCGAGCGGCCGCTGCCCCAGGTGCTGGTCGCGGCGAGCGGCGAGGTGGTTCCTTACAGGCTTTCGCTGCTTCGCAGCGCCAGCGGCGCACGCGTGACGCTCGCGGGCGCACCCGACGGCAGCATCGAAATCTCCCGCGATGGCACACGCTGAACCTGGCCAGCGTGGCTTCACGCTCATCGAGGTCGTGGTCGCGATGGCAATCGTCGCACTCGGCCTGATGGCGGTTTTCCGCGTGGTCAACGACACCGTCAACAACGCCGCCTACCTGCGTGACCGGACCTTTGCAAACTGGATCGCCGACAATCGCCTCGCGGAGATGCGCCTCGCCGGCGAGGTGCCGTCCGTGGACGAGACCGAAGGCCGGCTCGACTACGCCGGCCAGGCCTGGCGCTGGACGGCGACGGTCTCCCAGACGCCGGTGGAGAACATCCGGCGCATCGACGTGCGCGTGCGCCGCGAGTCGGATGCAGAGGATTCCTCGCTCGCCCAGGTCACGGGCTTCGTCGGCGCGACGATCATGGGAACGGCGCCCTCCGTGACGCCCTGGACCGGCGGCCAGCCCGCCGGCGGGACCGGTGAAGACGCTGACGAAGACGGGCGCCGCGAACCGCGTCCGCCGCGCCCGGCGCCCGATCCCGGCACCGAGGTGCCCGAGGAATGAAGCGCAGCGCCCGCGGCTTCACCCTCATCGAGGTGCTGGTCGCCAGCGTGATCCTCGCCGTGCTCGGCGTGCTCGCGCACCGCGGCGTCGCCGACACGCGCATCGCCGTGGAGCGGACGCGCGAGCACATGGACCGCGTTCGCGAGGTGCAGCGTGCCGTGACGCTGATCACCAGCGATTTCCGCCAGCTGGCGCCGCGCCCGGTT
>JBBINN010000005.1:0-33353 GCA_037443885.1 Gammaproteobacteria bacterium
TGGCCGTGGCCGCCGAGCAGCAGCAGCGTGCGCGGGCCGAACTTCGCGAGCACCGCCTGCGCCGCGGCCAGCCTCGCCTCCTCCGGAGCCTGCGGGGACACGGGCGGCGGCGGATCGAGTGGCGCGGCGCCTTCGCTCCAGGCCGTATCCGCGGGCACGATCAAGCTCGCCGGACCGCCGAAGGCGCGCGCCGCGGTGAGCGCCGCCGCCGCCATGGCTCCAGCCGCGGCCGGCGACGGGACCGACTGCACCCAGCAGGAGAACGGCCCGGCGACGGCCGCGACGTCGGTCGTGAGCGGCGCGTCGAGCGCGAGGTGGCCGCTCGCGTGGTCGCCGATGAGGTTGACCATGGGGCTGCGGGCGCGGCGGGCGTTGTGCAGGTTGGCGCAGCCGTGGGCGAGGCCCGGGCCGAGGTGCAGCAGGGTCGCGGCCGGGTGGCCGGCCATGCGCGCGTAGCCGTCCGCAGCGCCGGTCACCACGCCCTCGAACAGCCCGAGCACAGCGCGAACGCCCGGCACGTCGTCGAGGGCGCGCACCAGCGCCATCTCGGAGGTGCCGGGATTGGCGAAGATCGTGTCCACGCCGCCGCGGTGCAGCGTCTCGAGGATGGCCTGCGCGCCCTTCATGTGGAGCCTCATAATGCGTCCGGTCGCAATCTGCAGTCTGCCAGAACCCCCGTGACGCAGCCCCTCCCGCTCACCTGCCATCCGGATTCGCCCTGCCCGGCACTCGGATCCGTCGCCGTCGATGCGCGACGGTCGCGCGGCGGCGCCAGCCTCGAGCTCGAGTACAGGATCGCGGGCGACATCGCCGCGCTGAGAATCCCAGCCCCGGCTCCGCCGCGGCGCATCGCCGGGCTGTGGCAGCACACCTGCCTCGAGGCCTTCGTGGGCATCGAGGGGTCGCCGTCCTACCTCGAGCTAAACCTCGCGCCTTCGGGCGAGTGGGCCGCATGGAACTTCGACGGCTACCGCGCCGGAATGCGCGAGGCGGACATTCCGGCGCCCCGGATCGAGAGTCGAAGCGGGCCGGACACGCTCCTGCTGCGCGCGGAGGTGGATCTCACCGGCCAGCCGTGGCTCGCGGCGGCCGGAACCTGGCAGGCCGGCTTCGCTGCGGTCATCGAGCGGCTCGACGGCTCGCTCTCCTGCTGGGCGCTCATGCACCCGCCGGGCCGCCCGGACTTCCACGCCGCCGCCGGCCGGTGTTCCCGTCTGCAGGGTAAGCTTGGCGCATGAAAGTCCAGTTCGGCATCGACCGTCTCCTGCAGGATGACGACCTGCGCAGGCCGCTCGTGGGCCGCCGCGTCGCGCTGCTGGCGCACCCGGCGTCGGTCACCTCGACCCTGACGCATTCGCTCGATGCGCTCGGCGCGCTCCCTGGATTGTCGCTCACCGCGGCCTTCGGGCCGCAGCACGGGCTGCGCGGCGACAAGCAGGACAACATGATCGAGTCGGAGGACTTCATCGACCCGGCTCGCGGCATCCCGGTCTTCAGCCTCTACGGCGAGGTGCGCCGGGCGACGCCGCGCATGATGGAGAGCTTCGATGTCCTGCTGGTGGACCTGCAGGACCTGGGCTGCCGCATCTACACCTTCATCACCACGCTGCGCTACGTACTGGAGGCCGCCGCCGCGCACGGCAAGGCCGTGTGGGTGCTCGACCGGCCGAACCCCATCGGGCGCCCAGTCGAGGGCCTGACGCTGCGCCCCGGCTGGGAGAGCTTCGTCGGCGCCGGCCCGCTGCCCATGCGCCACGGCCTGACACTCGGCGAGCTGGCCGAATGGTTCAAACACAAGCTCAGGCTCGACGTCGAGCTGGAAGTGGTCACGATGCAGGGCTGGCGGCCCGAGGCGGCTCCCGGCTACGGCTGGCCGCTCGGCGTGCGCAGCTGGGTGAACCCGAGCCCCAATGCGCCGAACCTGTCCATGGCGCGCTGCTACCCCGGCTCGGTGATGCTCGAGGGCACGACGCTCTCCGAAGGCCGCGGCACCACCCGGCCGCTCGAACTCCTCGGCGCGCCCGACATCGACGGCGAAGCCTTGCTCGCCGAGATGCGCCGGCTCGCGCCGCGGTGGCTCGCCGGCTGCCGGATCCGCCCGTGCTGGTTCGAGCCGACTTTTCACAAACACGTCGGCAAGCTCTGCTCGGGGCTGCAGGTGCACGTGGACGACCCCGGCTACCACCACGAGGACTTCTTTCCCTGGCGCCTGTTCGCGCTGGCCTTAAAGGCGCTGCGCCGGCTGCGGCCCGACTATCCCCTCTGGCGCGACTTCCCCTACGAGTACGAAACAGGCCGCCTCGCCATCGACCTCATCAACGGCAGCACGCTGCTGCGCGAGTGGGTGGACGACCCGGCCGCGACGCCGGGCGACCTCGATGCCCTCGCGGGCGTGGATGAGACGACGTGGATCGAGACCCGCGAGCCGTGGCACCTGTACCGTTGACCGAGGCACGGCGCAGCGGGTGGCTCGCGGCGCTCATGGTCTTCGGAGCGCTCGCGAGCGGCTGCGGCCAGCCGGACTCGCCGGAATCGCAGGTGCGCGCCGTGGTCGCGGAAGCCAGGGAGGCGGCCGAAGCCCGCGACGCCTCGCGGCTGTTCGGTCTCATCGCGTCGGACTACCGCGACCCGCGCGGCTTCGGTGCGGACGAACTCAAGCGCTACCTGCGCGGCTGGTTGATCGCCCACCAGAGCGTGCGGCTGCTGACCCGGGTGAACTCGGTCGAGTTCCCGGCCGAGGGCCTCGCGCGGCTGTCGGTGACCGTCGGCATGGTCGGGCGCGAGACCGGCGGCGAGGCCTGGGACCTCGCGGCCGACGTCTACGACCTCGACGTCACGCTCGCGCGCGAGGATGGCGAGTGGCGTGTCATCCGCGCCGACTGGCGGCGCGGCGGCTGACAGCGCTCACGCGCGCGATCCGCGCGTTGCGGCGCGTCATCCGTGGGCTGCCTCCAGCAACCCCTTCTGCGCCAGCCAATCCGGGTTGTAGAGCCGCGACTGGTACTTGTGGCCGCTGTCGCACAGCACCGTGACGATCGTGTGGCCGGGCCCCATCTCGCGCGCGACGGCGACCGCGCCGGCGACGTTGACGCCCGCGGCGCTGCCCAGGAAGAGACCTTCCTCGCGCAGCAGGCGGTGCACCATGGCGACGGCGGCGACATCGGTGACGTGCAAGGCATCGTCGATGGGCGCGTCCTGCAGGTTGGCCGTCACGCGGCCGATGCCGATGCCCTCGGTGATCGAGCCCGGGCCTTCCGCCTTCAGCTCGCCGAACTTGACCCAGCGGTACAGCGCGCTGCCCTGCGGGTCGGCCAGCACGATGCGTACCGACTCGCGGCGCTCCTTGAGGAAGGCCGACACCCCGCCGAGCGTGCCGCCGGTGCCGGTCGCGGCGACGAAGGCGTCGACACGGCCGCCGGTGTCGCGCCAGATCTCGGCACCGGTCGTGTGGTAGTGGCCGTCGCGGTTCGCGGTGTTGTCGAACTGGTTGGCCCACACGGCACCGGGGATGTCCTCGGCGCGGCGTTTCGCCACCTTCTGGTAGTGGTTCGGGTCGGCGTAGGGCACGGGCTTCACGAGCTCGAGCTCGACGTCCAGCGCGCGCAGGATCTCGAATTTCTCGGGCGACTGGTTGTCCGGGCAGACGATGACGCAGCGGTAGCCGCGCGCGTGGCACAGGTGCGCGAGCGCGATGCCCGTGTTGCCCGCCGTGCCCTCTACGACAGTGCCGCCCGGCGCAAGCCGGCCGTCGCGTTCCGCCGCCTCGATGATCGCCCTCGCCGCGCGGTCCTTGACCGAGCCGCCCGGGTTCATGAACTCGGCTTTCCCGAGAATCTCGCAGCCGGTTTCTGCGGAAAGTCTGGCGAGACGGATCAGCGGAGTATCGCCGACCGCTCCAGCGAAGCCCTCACGGATGTCCATGCCCCCGCTCCCGATGCGTTCAGGCCGCGCGCAGGCCCTGTCCGATGATAGCCGCAGGCGCCACGACGGGTGCAGCGCCGAACCAGCCGAGCGCGCCGGCATGCCGCGCCACCTCCCCCACCACGATGAGCGACGGCGAAGCGACTCGCTCGGCCTCGGCGAGCGCGGGCAGCGTCGACAGGTCGCCGAGCAGCACGCGCTGCTCCGCGCGCGTCCCGTTCTCGATGATCGCCGCCGGTGTCGAGGCTGCCCGGCCGTGGCGCAGGAGCTCCGCCGCAAGCCGAGGCAGCGTGCCGGCCCCCATGTAGACGGCCAGCGTCTCGTCGCTGCGTGCCAGCCCGCGCCAGTCCACCGCATCGATGGATTCCCGGCAGTGCGCGGTGACGAAGCGCACGCTGCGGGCGTGGTCGCGGTGGGTCAGCGGGATGCCCGCATAGGCCGCGCAGGCCAGCGCCGCGGTCACGCCCGGAACGACCTCGTAGGGAACGCCGATCCCGCGCAGGAACTGCAGCTCCTCGCCGCCGCGGCCGAAGATGAACGGGTCGCCGCCCTTCAGACGCACCACGTGCAGGCCGCAGGCCGCATGCCCGGCCAGGAGCTCGTGAATGCGCGCCTGCGCGACGCTGTGACCCTGTGCCGACTTGCCGACCTCGATCAGCTCGGCCTCGCGCCGCACGAGCGCGAGGATCTCCGGCGACACCAGCCGGTCGTGCAGCACCACGTCGGCCGACTGCAGCGCACGCAGCGCGGCGAGCGTCAGCAGGCCCGGGTCGCCGGGCCCGGCGCCGACCAGCGTGACGCGCCCGCCGGATTCGGCCGCGGCGCCTTCCCGCAGGCGCCGTGCCAGCGCCGCTGCAGCGCCCGCCTCATCGCGCGCACGCAGCCGCTGTGCCACCGGCCCGTGGAGGATCCAGTCGTAGAGCCGGCGCCGTTCGCGCAGGTCGACGGCCGCGGCCTTGATGCGCCCGCGCCAGTCGGCGAGGAAGGTCGCCAGCCGGCCGATCGAGCCGTCCACGACGGTCTCGATGCGCTCGCGCAGGAACCGGGCCAGCACGGGCGCAGTACCGGCCGTCGAGATCGCGACCACCAGCGGCGAGCGGTCGACGATCGCCGGCAGGATGGCATCGGACAGCTCGAGGTCGTCCACCACGTTGACCGGGATGCCGCGCGCCCGGGCCGCCACCGCGACGGCCGCATTGACTTCCCGATCGTCGGTCGCGGCGATGACGAAGGCCGCGCCGTCGAGATACGCCGGCTCGAATAAGGCAGCGATGTGCTCCACCTCGCCGCTGGCCGCCCGGGCGGCGAGCGCCGGGCTGAGCGCGGGCGCGACGACCCGGATGGCCGGGCCGGCGGCGTGGACCAGGTCCACCTTGCGCCCGGCAATGACGCCGCCGCCCACGACGACGGCGGTCCGGCCGCGCAGGTCGAGGAACAATGGCAGGTAGCGCATCGCGGCCCTCAGCCTTCCAGTCCGTGGATGCCGCACTCGCGCTTCAGGCCGAAAAAGCGCGTGGCCTCCGCCGAGCCTGCCTCTGCCAGCGAGCGTGTCGTATGCCAGTCGCCGATCGAGACGTAGCCCTGTTCCCAGAGCGGGTGGTAGGGCAGTTCGTGCTCCTGCAGGTAGCGGCCGATGTCCCGGTCGGTCCAGTCGAAGATCGGGTGCAGCTTGAAGCGGCCGTCGCGCAGCTCGAGCGGGCGGATTCGGGCGCGGCTCGTCGTCTGGGCCCTGCGTAGTCCGGCGATCCAGGTGCCGGCGTTCAGATCGGCGAGCGCGCGCTTCATCGGCTCGACCTTGTGGATGGCGTTGTAGCGCTCGATTTCCTCGAGCCCCCTCTCCCAGAGCTTGCCGTACCGCGCCTCTAACCACGCCGGCGACACCTGCGGCAGGTAGACCTTCAGATTCAGGCCAAGCCGCATGGTCAGGTCGTCAATGAACTGGTAGGTGTCCGGAAAAAGGTAGCCGGTGTCGACCAGCACCACCGGGATGTCCGGCCGCTGGCGCGTCACGAGGTGCAGCAGCACCGCCGCCTGTGCACCGAAGCTCGACGAGAGCACGTGCTCGCCGGGCAGATGCGCAAGCGCCCAGCGGACCCGGCCCGCCGCGTCGAGGGCCTCCAGCTCGGCATTGGCGCGCTCGACCGCCAGCTCGTCGCGCGAATCCACGACTGAAGAGGTCACGCCCTTGCTCCCTCGCCCAGCCGCCCGCTGCGCCAGAGGAAGTCGCCGAACCGCTCGCCCGGCATGCGCTCCCGCGCCCACGTGCCGATCAGCTCGTCGAGCAGCGGCAGGAACGCGGCCTCCTCGAGGTTCTCGCGGTACAGCACGTTGAGGCGCTGGCCCCGGCCGTCGCCGCCGAGATGCAGGTTGTAGCGCCCCGGCGCCTTGCCGATGAGGCCGATCTCGGCGAGGTAGGGCCTCGCGCAACCGTTGGGGCAGCCGGTGACGCGCAGCAGCAGCGGCTCGCCGGCCAGGCCGTGCAGGTCGAGCAGGCCCTGCACCTTTCGAAGCAGCGGGTGCAGGTAGCGTTCCGCCTCGGCCATCGCCAGGGGGCAGGTCGGCATCGCCACGCAGGCCAGCGCATCCCGCTGCAGGGGCGTGGCCGTCGCGTGCAGGTCGAGCGCGTGCTCGGCGACCAGCGCGTCGATGCGCGCCCGCTCGACCGCGGGGACGCCGGCGATCACCACGTTCTGGTTCGCAGTGATGCGGAAGTCACCACGGTGCGCCTCGGCGATGCGGCGAAGGCCCGTGAGCCACGGCGCAGCCTCGCGGTCGGCGATGCGCCCGGAGGGGATTCGCAGCGTCAGGTGCCAGCGCCCGTCGAAGCCTTCCTGCCAGCCGAAGCGGTCTCCGTTCGTCCTGAACTCGAACGGCCTTGCGGGCCCGAGCTTCACGCCGGCGCGCCGCTCGACCTCGCCGACGAACCAGTCGAGGCCGCGGTCGGCGATGGTGTACTTGAGCCGCGCGTGCTTGCGATTCGTCCGGTCGCCGAAGTCGCGCTGGGTCATGACCACCGCCTCGGCCACCGCCAGCAGCTGATCGGCCGGCAGGAAGCCCGCAACATCGGCGAGCCGCGGGTACGTCGCCGCGTCGCCGTGGGTCGCGCCCATACCGCCGCCTACCGTCAGGTTGAAGCCGGCGAGGCGGCCGTCCTCGACGATCGCGATGAAGCCGAGGTCCTGCGCGAAGATATCCACGTCGTTGTCCGGCGGCACCGCGATCGCCGCCTTGAACTTGCGCGGCAGGAAGGTCCGCCCGTAGATCGGCTCCTCCTCCGGCTCGCCCACGAGCTTCTCGCCGTCGAGCCAGATCTCGTGCCAGGCGCGGGTCCGTGGCAACAGGTGCTCGGACAGGCGCTTCGCCCAGTCGGCGACCTCGGCGTGCACCGGCGACTCGACCGGGTTGACCGACGCGATGACGTTGCGATTCACGTCGCCGCAGGTGGCTATGGTGTCCATGAGCGCGGCGTCGATCGCCTGCATCGTCGCCTTCAGGTCGCGCTTGACGATGCCGTGGAACTGGAAGGTCTGGCGGGTGGTGAGCCGCAGCGTCGAGCCCGCGTGGCGCCGCGCCAGCTCGTCGATGGCGAGCCACTGCGCCGGGGTGCACACGCCGCCCGGCAGGCGCAGACGCACCATGAACCGCCACAGCGGCTCCAGCTTGCGCTGCCGGCGGTCCTCGCGGACATCGCGGTCGTCCTGCTGGTAGCTGCCGTGCAGCCGGAGCAGCTGCTGGTCGTCCTCGCGCAGCGCGCCGGTGTGCGCGTCGAGCAGGCTCTCGGACAGCGTGCCCCTGAGGCCGCGGCTCTCGCGCTTGATGCGCTCGACGGGCGTGAGTTCGGCCATGGTCAGTACACGTCGCGCAGGTAGCGCTTTGCGGCCGCGAGCGCCGCAACGTACTCCGCCGCAGCTTCGGCGTCGCGCCCCGAGTGGCGCGCGACCACGTCGAGCAGCGCCGCGTGCACGTCCGGCGCCATCCGCTCCGCGTCGCCGCAGACGTAGAGCGTCGCCCCCGCCTCGAGCCAGGCGAAGAGCTCCGCGCCCTGCTCGTGCAGGCAATGCTGCACGTAGCGCTTCTGTTCCGTGTCGCGCGAGAAAGCCGCGTCGAGGCGGTGCAGCCGGCCCTTCTTCAACGCCTCGGTCCACTCGGCCTGGTACAGGAAGTCCCGGTCGAGGTGGCGCGAGCCGAACACCAGCCAGTTGCGCCCGCACGCGCCCGTCTCGGCCCGTTCCTGCAGGAAACCACGGTAGGGCGCCACGCCCGTGCCGGCGCCGACCATGACGATGTCGCGCGACGAGTCCGCGGGCAGCCGGAAGCGCGGATTGGCCTCGATGAATGCGCGCAAAGGCTGGCCGTCGCTGCGGGCGAGATAGGACGATGCGGCGCCGGACCTTTCGCGCCCGCCGCGCTCGCCTGCCAGCAGCGCCACCGTCAGGTGCGCCTCGTCACCCACGGCGCTGCGGCTCGCGGCGATGGAGTACAGGCGCGGCGCGAGCGGCCGCAGGGCAGCGACCAGCTCCGACGCGCTCCAGCCGGCCGGGTACTCGCGCAGCAGGTCGGCGACCTGCCAGTCGCGCAGCGCGGAGCGCAGCGCCTCCTGCCGTCCGGGCGCCAGCAGTGCAGTCAATTCCTCGCTGCCGGCGCGCTTCGCGTGCGCCTCGAGGAAGGGCCGGGTCAGGCGCGTGATCTCGCGCTCGCGGCCGAGCCAGTCGGCGAGCGGCAGCGTGCGACCGTCGCGGCTGACCGGCTCGTCCGGCGCGGCGCCGAGCAGCGCCGCGATCTCGGCGACCGCGGAAGGCGGATTCTCGGGCCAGATGCCGAGCGCGTCGCCCGGCTCGTAGCCGAGCCCGCCCTCCGGCAGCGCGATCTCGAGGTGACGCACCTCGCGCAGCGCGCCCGGCGCCGTCAACGGCTGGTTGACCAGCACCTCGACCGCGAGCGGACGCTCCCGCGTCGGCGCCGAAGGCTCGGCGGCGCCGGCGCGCAGCGGCGTGACCAGCGCGAGCCGCGGCCCACCGGATTCGCGCCGGGCCGTCTCGTGCGCGGTGTCGAGCCAGGCGGCCGCCGCGGGCTCGAAGTCGACGTCCGCATCCACCCGCGGCAGCAGGCGCCTCGCACCGAGCTCGGCGAGGCGCTCGTCGAGCGCCCGGCCGGTCTCGCAGAAGCGCGGGTAGCTCGAGTCACCCAGCGCGAATACGGCGTAGGCCAGCTGCTCGAGGCGCGGCGCACGCTTGCCGAGCACGAACTCGGCGAAGGCCCGAGCGTCGTCCGGCGGCTCGCCCTCGCCGTGGGTGCTGACCACGAGGAACAGCAGGCGCTCCTCCGTGAGCCGCCGTGCCGGAAAGTCCGCCGCGCTCACGAGCCTCGCCGCGATTCCCGCGGCGTCCAGCTGGGACTTGAGGCGCTCGGCCAGTCGCCGGCCGTTGCCCGTCTGCGACCCGTACAGGACGGTCGCCACGGCGCTTGGCGGAGCGGCCGGCTCGGCCGGAGCAGCGCCCGCCTGGCGGGCGCGCTCGAATGCGAGGCCCGCGATATAACCGGAGACCCAGGTGAGCCCGGCACCGTCCAGCCCCTCGAGGGCGTGCCCGAGGTGCCTGAGGCGTTCCGGCGACAGCGGCGTCGCCGGCAGGACGGCGGAGGTGGCGTTCATCCCTGGCTCCCGGGCAAAGGCCCAGCCGGGGATGCTAGGGACGCGCCGCCCCCCGCGAGAACGACCGCTTCGTTATGCCTTCATAACCGGATCGAGCCGACGGTCCTTCCAGTTCCACCACTTCAGGAGCTCCGCCTCCGGCTCGGGCGTGCGGGCGGCGTACACCGCGCAGCGGAACGTGTAGAGAACGCAGGGATCCTGCTCGTGACCGGTGATCTCGGTCAGGCGCTCGTACAGCTGCTCCGGGTCGGCGGCGGCGAGTTCGCGGACCGAGTGGACGCCGAGATGGCGCAGGTCCGCGGCGATGCTCGGCCCGACACCGGGCAGCGTGGCCAGTTCGTCGTGCATGGGCGACATCCTCCGAACTGTGGTGTGTCGTTCGCAGGTTACGCCTCCCGGCCGCAAAGGTCGGGTCGGCAACTGCGTATTCTTCGAAGCCCCCGCCCGGCGCTAGTTTTCGTGAATGCATGGGCGATGCGGACTGCCGCGGCCCGGGCGGGAGTGGCTCAGCCGCCGAGCGAGGTGAATCGGCCTCGATAGAAAAGGAGCGGGCTCCCGTCGCGCTGCTCCATGGAAACCACCTGGCCGACGATGATCAAGTGGTCACCACCGTCGTGTCGGGCATAGGTCTCGCATTCAAAGCAGGCGTGGAAGTCCCCAAGCAGCGGTGCACCGCAGCGGCCGGCATGGGTCTCGATGCCCTTGAACCGGTCCACTTCGCGGGCTGAGAAGACGCGGGCGAGCGACTGCTGGCCGTCGTGCAGGACGTGGACGGCAAAGCCCGGCGCCGCGCGAAACGCCTCGAAGTTGCTCGACCGGCGGGCGATGGTCCACAGTAGCAGCGGCGGGTCGAGCGACAGCGAGGTGAAGCTGTTGGCCGTCATGCCTACGTGCTCGCCGGTGGGCCCGCGAGCAGTGACGATCGTGACCCCGGTGGCGTAATGCCCGAAGGCCGCGCGAAGCTCCAGCGACTGGCTGCGGTCCATCACGCGCCTCCAAGGGCTCCCGCCTGTCGCAGTTCCCGGATCTCCTCGTCCGCGAATCCAAGCTCCCCGAGAAGCTCGTGGGCATCCTCGCCCGGCCGCCGCGGCGGCCGCGGCATGGCCGGGGCGCTGCGGCTGAAGCGCGGCGCAGGCGCATTCTGCACTACGCCGCCCACTTCGATGTAAGTGCCACGCGCTACGTGGTGCGGATGGCGCGGCGCCTCGTCGAGGCCGAGCACGGGCGTCACGCAGGCGTCCGTTCCCTCGAACAGCCGCTCGAGTTCATCCCGCGTCAGCCGCCGTATGGCCTCGGCCAGGCGCAGCTTGAGCGGTGGCCAGACCTCGTCCAGCAGGTCGTCGTAGGACGCGCCGCCAAGGCCCTGGCCGCGTGCGAATTCTGCCGGGTCCAGACCGAGGCGCAGCAGCATCTCCCGATGGAACTGCGGCTCGATTGCCCCGACTGCGACCCACTTGCCGTCGCGTGTCTCATAGGTGTCGTAATAGTGCGCCGCGCCGGAGAGGAAGTTTTCACCGGGGGCATCGCGCCAGAATCCCATGTTCCTGAGCCCGAGCGTGGGCGCCATGAGCGAGGCCGCGCCGTCCACCATCGCGGCGTCCACGACCTGTCCCTGTCCCGAGCGCCCGCGCTCGATGAGCGCACACGCGATGCCGAAGGCTAGCAGCATCCCGCCACCGCCGTAGTCGCCTGCGACGTTGAAGGGCGGCACCGGCTTGCCGCCGCGAATGCCGACCTGCTGGAGCAGGCCGGACAACGAGATGTAGTTGATGTCGTGGCCAGCCCGCGATGCCAACGGTCCCTCCTGGCCCCAGCCGGTGATACGCCCGTACACGAGCCGGGGATTGCGGCTCAGGCAGATATCCGGACCGAAACCCAGGCGCTCGGCGACGCCGGGACGGAATCCCTCGATCAGCACGTCGCTGCGGGCCACCAGCCGAAGCAGCACCTCGACGGCCGCCGGACTCTTGAGGTCGAGGGCGAGCGACCGGCGGTTACGCAGCGTCGGGTCCAGCTGCGCACCAGGCACAACTCCCGGACGCTCCACGCGCACGACATCGGCGCCAAGGTCGCCCA
This sequence comes from Gammaproteobacteria bacterium, assembly GCA_037443885.1. Classification (GTDB taxonomy): domain Bacteria; phylum Pseudomonadota; class Gammaproteobacteria; order Steroidobacterales; family Steroidobacteraceae; genus SG8-30. The sequence continues at coordinate 11,648 of JBBINN010000005.1, forward strand.
ACAGCATCGCGGCATAGGGGCCGGGCCCGATGCCTGCCAGCTCGACCACCCGTGCGCCGGCCAGTGGCCCGGCCGCCGTGCCGGCACCGCCGGGCTCCGCGGCTGAAAGCTCCGCACCGCTCCCGGCTGGATCGGACTCAGGCGGCATCGCGGATCGTCTTGCCCGCACGCGCGAGCGCGATGAGCGATTCGGGGGGGCTGAAGCGCGGCCCATGGCTGTCCGCAAGTCGGCGGCACTCGTCCACGAACCGGGCGACGCCAAGCATATCGATGTACGAGATCACGCCCCCTGTCCAGGCGGGAAAGCCCCAGCCGAGGATCGAGCCGAGATCGCCGTCCTCCGGGTGCAGCAGAACGCCCTCCTCCAGGCAGCGCGCGGCCTCGACCGCCTGGACATACAGCAGACGTGTCTTCACCGCCTCGACCGCTGGCTGCGACGATGCAGGCGGAAACTCGCGTGCAAGGCCAGGCCACAGGAACTTGCGCCCGCCGGACGGGTAGTCATAGAAGCCCGCGCCCGCCTTGCGGCCGGGACGCTTCAGCTCCTCCACCATGCGCCGGATCACCTCCCAGCCCGTCGGATACTCGAAGGCATCTCCGAGGTCGGCGCGTGTCTGCTGTATCACCCTGCACTGCAGATCGAGCGAGACCTCGTCCGTGACGGCCAGCGGCCCGACCGGCATTCCGGCGAAGCGGCCGCCGTTCTCGATGAGCGCCGGCGCCACCCCTTCGGCCAACAGTGCCTCGCCCTCGTAGCAGTAGGTGGCGAAGACGCGGCTGGTGTAGAACCCGCGGCTGTCGTTCACCACGATCGGTGTCTTGCCGAGGCGCTTAGCGAGGTCGAGCGCGCGGGCGAGCGCGATGTCATCCGTCATGCGACCACGGATGATCTCGACGAGCGGCATGCGCTCGACCGGTGAAAAGAAGTGCATCCCGATGAAGCTGCCGGGCCGCGTCGAGGCCTCGGCCAGGCCCGTGATCGGCAGCGTCGAGGTGTTGCTCGCGAACACCGCATCCGGGTCGATGACCGCCTCGACCCGTGCCGTGACATCTGCCTTCACGGCGCGGTCCTCGAACACCGCCTCGATGACGAAATCGCAGCCGGCGAGGTCGGCCACGTCCGCAGTGGGCAGGATGCGCTGCAGCGCCTGCCGGGCCAGGTCCTCGCTGATCCGCGCCGACTCGCGCTCACGGACCAGCACACGGCCAGCGTAATCGAGGCTCCGCACCGCGGCTTCCGACGACACATCGAGAACCGCGACCGGGATCCCGGACCGCGCACAGGCATAGGCGAGACCCGAGCCCATCATACCGGCACCCAGCACGCCGATTTTATTCACTTCCCGCGGCGCAATGCCCGCGGGGCGACGGGCGAGCTTGTCGGCCTTGCCCTTGTTGATGAACATCGTCCGCACCAGGTTGAGCGCGACCGGTCCGGACGCAAGCTGCAGGAAGTACTGCCGCTCGACCTCGAGCCCGCGATCGAAAGGCACTTGCAAACCTTCATACACGGCCGAGAGGATCGCAGCCGGCGCCGGGTAGTTGCCGAGCGTGGCCCGCGCGACGCCCGCCGCCGCGATCGAATAAAGGCCCGCGACGCGCGGGTCGAGCGGCGAGGCGCCGCCCGGCACCGCGAAGCCCTTCCGGTCCCATGGCTGCACCGGCTCGGGTCCCGCCGCGAGCCAGGCGCGCGCCCGCGCCCCGACTTCTCCAGCTGGCGCCAGCTCATGCACGATGCCCAGCTCCAGGGCATTTCGGGGCGCCACCGACCGGCCTTCGAGCATCAACGGAAGCGCCTTCTCCGCTCCGATCAGCCGCGGCAGCCGCTGGGTACCGCCCGCGCCCGGCAGCAACCCGACCTTCACCTCCGGCAGGCCCACCACCGCGAGAGGGTCATCTGCGAGGACGCGATAGTGGCAGCCGAGGGCGAGCTCGAGTCCGCCGCCGAGGGCGAGGCCCGTGATGGCAGCAGCCGACGGCTTGCCACAGGTCTCGAGACGCCGCAGGAACCGCGACAGGCTCGGCGTCAGCGCCGTCGGGCCGCCGGCCTCCTGCGCCGACGCCATCCGCGCGGCCAGGTCCTTGAGGTCCCAGCCGGCGGCAAAGGCGGTCCGCGCCGAGGTGACGACCAGCCCGCATATGTCGGCACGGCCAAGCACTGCATCGAGCGCAGCATCGAGCTCGGCGACGATGGCGTCGGAAAGCGGGTTCAAAGGCGCGCCGGGCACCTCGAGGGCGACGACGGCGATTCCATCCTCGCCGCATTCGAGCCGGATGTTCTGGAAGTCCGGCATGCTCAGCCCTCCACGCGCTCGATGATGGTCGCGGTGCCCATGCCGGCACCGACACAGAGCGTGACGAGAGCAGTACCGAGCCCTCGTCGCTCCAGCTCGTCGAGTACGATGCCGAGGATCACCGCGCCGGTGGCGCCGAGCGGATGTCCCATGGCGATCGCACCGCCGTTGACGTTGACGCGCTCCGGCCCGAGCTCGAAGTGACGCATGAACCGCATCACGACCGCGGCAAAGGCCTCGTTGACCTCGAACAGGTCGATGTCCCGTATCCCCATCCCGGCGCGTTTGAGCAGCTTTTCGGTGACGAGGGCCGGCCCCGTGAGCATGATCGTGGGCTCGGACCCGATGGACGCGAAGGCCCGGATGCGGGCACGAGGCCGCAGTCCCGACGCAGCCGCGAATTCCCGGCTGCCGACGAGCACCGCTGCCGCACCGTCCACGATGCCGCTCGAGTTGCCGGCCGTATGCACGTGACGGATCGCCTCGACCTGCGGGTAGCGCAGCTGCGCCACGGCGTCGAAGCCGAGCTTCTCCCCCGGCCCGGTGAAGGCCGGCTTGAGCTGGGCGAGAGACTCCGGCGTCGTGTCCGGCCGCAGGTGCTCGTCGCGCTCGAGGACCACCTGCCCGAGGTGGTCGCGGACGGGCACGACGGAGCGTGCGAAGCGCCCCTCGGCCCAGGCGGCCGCGGCGCGGCGCTGGCTCGTCAGCGCATACGCGTCCACGTCCTCGCGGGAGTAACCGTCGAGCGTCGCGATCAGGTCGGCGCCGATGCCCTGCGGCACGTAGCTCAGCGCGAGCGCGACCGCTGGATCCGTGTACCAGGCGCCGCCGTCGGCACCCATGGGCACGCGCGACATGGACTCGACGCCCCCGGCGACTGCGCACGAGGCCTGGCCCGACATGACCTGGGCCGCGGCGGCATTTACCGCCTCGAGGCCGGAGGCGCAGAAGCGGTTGATCTGCTGGCCCGGCACGGTCTCGGCGTAGCCGGCGACCAGCGCGGCGACACGCGCCACGTCCGCCCCCTGCTCCCCCACGGGCGTCACGCAGCCGAGGAGCACGTCGTCGACGAGCGCCGTGTCAAGCCCGTTGCGGTTGCGCAGGGCGTCGAGCGCCTGCGCCACGAGCTGCACGGGCGCCACCGGGTGCAGCGCGCCGTCCGGCTTGCCGCGGCCACGCGGCGTACGAACATGGTCGAATATGAAGGCTTCAGGCATCCTGCGTCCCTGTTGACGAGCGGCCGGGGCTGGCCGGTGACTGCGCAGGCTCGGCCGGGCGGCCGCCGCCGGATCTGCGCAGCCCGGATAGTAATCGCGCATCCCGGGCCAAGTCGATGCGCCGACGGAGGAGAGCTTGACGACCAGCAGCACCGACACGCAGGGCGGCACGGCCCGCTTCGCCATCGATGCAGATCGGCTCGAGCGCTGCCTGCGGGCCGCGATACCCGGATTCGAAGGCCCCGTCGCCATCGAGAGGTTCGCCGGGGGCCAGTCGAACCCGACCTATCGCCTCGAGACACCCGCGCGGCGCTACGTGCTGCGGCGCAAGCCGCCGGGCGTGCTGCTGGCCTCCGCGCACGCGGTGGACCGCGAGTTCCGCGTCCAGCAGGCGCTCGGCCGCGTGCCGGGCTTTCCCGTAGCTCCGGTACACGTCTACTGCGACGACCCGGAGGTGATCGGCACGCCCTTCTACGTCATGGACATGGTGGAAGGCCGTGTTTTCTGGGACGCGACGCTGCCCGAGGTCCCGCGGGAGGAACGCCACCGCTACTACGAGTCGATGGTCGACGCCATCGCCGCGCTGCACTCGGTCGATCACGTCGCGCTCGGCCTGGCCGACTTCGGCAAGCCGGGCGACTACTTTTCCCGACAGATCAGCCGGTGGTCCCGGCAGTACCTCGAGGACCGCGACGCAGGCCGGGTCGACGCGATGGACCAGCTCATCGAGTGGCTGCCTCGGCACATCCCCGCCGGCCAGGACGCCTCGATCGTCCACGGCGACTTCCGCTGCGACAACCTCATCTTCCACCCGACCGAGCCGCGCGTGCTCGCGATCCTCGACTGGGAACTCGCCACCATCGGCCATCCGCTCGCGGACTTCGGCTACCACCTCCTTGCCTGGCGCATGCCGCCGCTCGGCGTGACCGGCATGCTCGGCCAGGACCTCGCCGCACTCGGAATACCCAGCGAGCAGGAGTACGTCGCGATGTACTGCGCACGGACAGGCCGGAACGGCATCGAGGGCGTCGACTTCCTGGCGGCATTCAACATGTTCCGCCTCGCGGCGATCTTCCACGGCATCCGCGGCCGCATGCTGCGGGGCAACGCGGTGAGCGTGCGCGCACGCGAGTACGCTGCCGCCGTGGAGCAGGTCGCCGAGCTCGGCTGGCAGCAGACCCTGGGGATGCGCCGACCGTGACCGCAGCACGCGACCTCGCCCGGCTGGAGCGCATCAGGGCCGACTACGGCGGCACGGCGGCGCGCAAAAAGCTCCGGCTGCTGGACCGGCTTGCGACCGCCCGGCTGCGCACGGCCGCCCAGGTCGAGCGCCTGCACGAGGTGCTCGCCTTCCTGCGCGCCTACCCGGACGACTCGAGGCTCCTCTCCCGGGTAACGCGTATGCTGGACCGGTTCGACCGCAGGCCCGACCTGCGCCGGCACCGCCACGCGCTTGCCGACAGCGGCATTGCGGGCACCGACATCCGTTGCCGGTTCTTCTGGTCGACGGCACTGTGGCTCGCGCGGCGCTGGCCGGACCGGCTCACGCTCGGACGCGACGACGATGAAGCAGCGGCGAACCTCGACAAGGCGCTGCCCCTCATTGCACCCAGCGCCAGTTCCGAGTGGTTCAATGCCGGCACCCTGCCCTCCCTGCCGGCCATCGATCGCCTGCGCGGCCGCGGGACCGATGCAACCTGGCTCGTCGGGCAGATCGCCGCCATGGCTGGCGACGGCTTCACTCGCGAAGCCTTTGCGGACGCGATCGACACGCCCTTCGTGCTGGCGCAAGGCCCGGGCACGCCGACGCGCAGCCGTGCCTTCCTGCCGTTCGCGCCGCGAGCGTTCCAGCGAGGTTCGCTCGCGCGCGGGCGACCGGACCTGCGCACCACGGCGGCAATCCCGCCCCGCCGGGTGCGGCTGCTGTCCCGGCACGACGGTGTCGAGGTCATCGATCTCGCGCGAGGCTCGATGGTCACGCGGCAGCGGGATCTCATGGCGTTCGAGTACGCGGATCCGCGCGACGTGCGCCTCGTGGACGATGGCGAGGGCCTCGCCTTCGCGCTGTGCGGGGTGGTGCCGGAGCGCCGCTACCTGCTGCCCGCGCTGTACGGGGGCCTGACGCTCAAGAACGGCGTGCCGCTGGGCTATTCGCAGATCGAGGTGTTCGGCCGCCACGCTTCGCTTTCATTCAACACGTTCGCCACCTTCCGCGGCGGGGAGGCGGCGCACATCTTCGGCCGTCTCCTGGCTGCGACCCGGCATGTGCTCGGTGCGACACGTTTCTCGATCGAGCCTTACCAACTCGGTGACGGCAACGACGAGGGCATCGAGTCTGGCGCCTGGTGGTTCTACTACAAGCTCGGCTTCCGGCCGCGCGCGGCGGCAGCCTTGCGGGTGGCGAAAGCCGAGCTGGCGCGGATGCGCTCGCAGCCGTTACATCGGAGTGCGGCGCGGGCGCTGCGCGCGCTGGCGAGGCATCACGTGTTCTTCGAGCTCGAGCCGGGCCGCCGCGGTGGCCTGCCGGACACGCAGGCCACGCTCGCACGGGCGGTAGCTGCATTGGCGCGCCACGGCGGCGGGCCGGACGCCGTGGCCAAACTCGAGCGCCGGGCGCTCGAGTTGACCGGGCTGGCCTCGCTTGCCGGATTCAACCGCGAGGAGCGGCGCATGTGGACGCGCTGGGCGCCGCTCGTTGCATCGCTGCCCGGCACAGGGCGCTGGACCACGGCCGAGCGGCGGGCGATCGTTGACGTGGTGCGGACCAAAGCGGCACGGCGCGAGACCGAGTATGTGACCCACCTGGCCGCTCACCCCCGGCTGCTGCACGCGCTCGGCTGTCCGGACTGACACTCGGGCCTGCGGGAGTGCACAATCCGGGCGCGCCGGCCCGTGGCGCTGCGGAGGGATCCGTGCAGACCGGGGAGACGAGCGCCGCCACCGCGGCTGAACCGTATCCGTCCGACCGCGCCTGGTACGCCGTGGGCGTGCTGCTGCTCGCGACGATCGTGGGCTGGGTCGACCGGCTGGTCCTGTCATTCCTGCTGGACCCGATCAAGCACTCGCTAGCGCTCACGGACACCCAGGCTGGGGCGCTCAATGGCCTCGCCTTCGCGGTCCTGTTCGTGATCATGGGCATCCCGATGGGAAGGCTCGTGGACACACGCTCGCGCAAGGCGGTGCTGTCTGCGGCGATCGTCGTCTGGTCCGCCATGACCGCAGCCTGCGGCGCAGCGTGGAACTACACGACGCTCTTCATCGCCCGGATGGGCGTCGGGGCCGGCGAGGCCGCGCTCAATCCGGCCGCGGTCTCGATGATCAGCGACATGTTCCCCCGGGACCGCGTGGCCAGGCCGATCGGCGTCTTCACGCTGGGCATCTACATCGGCGGCGGGCTCGCGATCCTGCTCGGCGGCCAGCTGCTGCAGCTGTTCTCCTCGATGGGCAGCATCAGCCTCGGCCCATGGCTGGACATCGAGGGCTGGCGGCTGGTGTTCCTGGCCACCGGCCTGCCCGGCCTCCTGGTCGCGGGGATGCTCTGTTTCACCGTCCTTGAGCCTGCCCGGGGCGGCATGGCCCCGGGCCCGGCCCCCGCATCGGCGACCCTCGCCGAGGTGACAGCCTACCTGCGCGCGAACGCGCGCCTGTACACCCTGCTGTTCGGCGGCTTCATCGTCTTCGGCTTCTACCTCCACGCCATCATGGGGTGGTATCCGACCTTCCTGATGCGCACCTACGGCCTCGCGCCGGCCGACGTCTCCTGGAGCTACGGCGCCATCTTCCTCGTGGCGGGTATCGCCGGGGCACTGCTCGTCGGCCCGGGCACGCAACTGCTGCAGCGGCGCGGCCACGTCGACGCAACGGTGCTGTTGTGCCTCGGCGCGATCTCCCTCGGTGCGCTGCCCTCCGTCCTCGGCCCGCTGATGGACTCCGCCGCGGCCTGCCTGGCGCTGTTCGTCATCTCGATGCTGTGCGGTGCGGCGATCACCACCCTCGCGTTCGCCTGCATCGCAACGGTGACGCCGGCCACCATGCGCGGTCTGATGACGGGCATCTTCGTGGCGCTCATGAACACGACGGGCGGCGCCTTCGGCGCGGTGGTGGTCGGCGCACTCTCCGACCACGTTTTCGGCACGGACGGCATCCGCTACTCGATCGCGGCGGTGGCCAGCGTCGCCTTCCCGCTCGCCGCGCTGCTGTTCGCGCTCGCGCGCCCCGCGTACCGCCAGGCCATGAAGCAGATGGCTGCCTGAAGACCCTGGCAGCCGGCCGACAGCCGAAGACCGATTCACGATTGGGAACGGCGCACGCATTGCCGCCGTGACGCGGGCGACGAATTCCTTGACCGCTTCTGTCGACGCAGCAGCATACTGGGCGCACCTCTTCCCACCCGCAGCGCATGTTCGCGATCGTCGACGCCTACCGCCAGGGCCTGCTCGTCCGCGGCCACTGGCTTCCGAACATCATCTCCGGCGTCACCGTCGGCGTCGTGGCGCTGCCGCTGGCCATGGCCTTCGCGATCGCATCGGGTGCAAAGCCGGAGCAGGGCATCTACACGGCCATAGTCGCGGGCCTCATCGTGTCGGCCGCCGGCGGCAGCCGCCTGCAGATCGCCGGCCCGACCGGGGCCTTCATCGTCATCCTCGCGGGCATCACCGCGACGCACGGCATCGAGGGGCTGCAGATCGCCACGCTGATGGCCGGCGTCATGGTGCTGCTGCTCGGGATCGCGCGCCTCGGCAACATCATCAAGTTCATCCCGGCGCCGGTGATCTTGGGCTTCACCGCCGGCATCGGGCTCATCATCTTCGTCGGCCAGTGGAAGGATTTCTTCGGGCTTCCGGCACCGTCCGGCACGCACTTCCACGAGCAGCTGCCCGAGCTGGCCATGGCCCTGCCCGGCCTGCACCCGGCGACGACCGCGCTTGCCGCTGCCTCGCTGCTGGTCATCATCTTCTCGAGCCGCGTGCCGGGCTTGAAGCGAATCCCCGGCCCGCTCGCGGCGCTCCTGTTCGCGACCCTGCTTCAAAGTGCCTTCGGCTTCGAGGGTGTGGCCACGATCGGCACCGCCTTCGGCGGCGTTCCCTCCGGACTGCCATCCGTCGGCGTGCCGGAAGTGACCGCGGCCAAGGTCATCGCGCTCATGGGCCCGGCCTTCACCATCGCCATGCTCTGCGCGATCGAGTCGCTGCTGTCCGCCGTCGTCGCCGACGGCATGGCCGGCACGCGCCACGACTCGAACCAGGAGCTGGTCGGCCAGGGGCTCGCCAACATCGCCACGCCCTTCTTCGGCGGCTTCGCCGCCACCGGCGCCATCGCCCGCACGGCGACGAACGTGCGAAACGGCGGCACGAGCCCGCTGGCCGGCATCGTCCACGCCGCCACACTGGTGCTGGTGATCCTGTTCCTCGCGCCGCTCGCCGTGAACGTGCCGCTCGCCGCGCTCGCCGCGATCCTGTTCGTGGTCGCCTGGAACATGAGCGAGGTTCGCCACGTCGTGCACATGGTCCGGCGAGCGCCGCGGGCCGACGTCGCGATCCTGCTGGTGACCTTCGGGCTCACCGTGTTCGTCGATCTCGTGGTGGCCGTGAACATCGGCGTGATCCTCGCGACGCTGCACTTCCTGAGGCGCATGGCCGCGAGCGTCGAGGTGCAGCAGGTCGGCGCGCAGGAGCTGCAGGACGAGCTCGCTGCCCGGGGCGCAGGCCCGCTGCCGCTCGGTGTGCTGGTCTACAAGGTCGAGGGACCGTTCTTCTTCGGCGCGGTCGAGAACTTCGAGCGCGCGCTGGCCTTCACCCATACCGACCCGCGCGTGCTGATCATCCGCCTGCGCTGGGTGCCGTTCATGGACATCACGGGCGTGCAGGCGCTGGAGGAAGCCATCCAGGACCTGCAGCGCCGCGGGGTGCGGGTGATGATCACCGGCGCCAATGCGCGAGTGGCCGCCAAGCTGGAGAAGGCTGGCGTGATCGCGCTCATCGGGCGCGAGAATTTCTGCGAGAACCTCGTCGAGGCCCTCGCGGCCTGCCGCACTACTTCATCAGCGTGACGTGTCCGGTCCGCGTGACGATCTTGCGCTGCTCGCCGCCGCCAACAGCGTCGCAGGACGTGACCACGAGGTCGCGCAAATCGTAGCGCTGCCCCTCGACGGCCAGAACCGCACGGGGGATGGGCGCACCGCTGGCACAGGCCGCCATCAGCGCCTTTGCGGTCGGATTGTCGCGCGTGTCCACGACAAAGCGCATGCTCTCCTGGCCGATCGGCGCCGCTTCCGAGCGGGCCACCGCGGCGACCGCAGTCTGCTGGCGCTTGCCCGTGGCCATCCCCGACTGCTGCTCGCGCGCGGGCGCGGCCCTGGTCACCGACAGATCCTGCACGCTGACCTTGCCGGCCCCGCCGCCCGTGCCTGACGCGGACGACGTGCCCTGGGCGGCCCCGGACTGGCTGGCCCCCCAGGAGAAGGACATGATCTCGATCTGCCCCTGAGGAGCTCGGGAAGTCGCCTCTCCGGCGACGCCCTCGATCTTCAGGTACACGCCCGAGGCGGCGAACGCCGCAGAATTTGCGAACAAACCGACGACGAGCAGCGCAAGCGCAGTCGATTTCGACTCGACCATGGAACATCTCCGGGAAACGCTGTCGGGAATCTCTCACGGACACCCCGCCCCATATGTGACGTACTGCCCGTTTCCTCGCTCGCGGCGGCCGGCCTAGCGTCCCCCCTCCCGCTCACCCGGCCCGGCCACCAACCCATAGCGCTCCGCGAGCGCCCAGACGTGCGATGGGACCATGTGCTTCATGCGCCGCGGCGCCTCACGCCTGAGGTGGATCACCGTTTCGATCGCCTTCATCTCGACGCGCGCGCGGGCGAAATCGAGGCCGCGCGGCCCCACCCTGGGCATCAACCAGCCGACGAGCGGCCGCAGCCAGCGAGGCATGCGCCGCAGGGGCAGCCCGCCGGCGGCGCGCTCGGTGTTCTTCAGGAAGCCGGTGACGGGACCCTTGCGATTGCCGGCACTGCCCGGCGCCGCCGAGTGCAGCTCGCCCTCCAGCAGGCTCAGGATCTCCTCACCGCGCTCGTTGCGGACGATCAGCCACTGCTCGCCCTCGCCGCCCATGTAGCCGACCGTCAGGTCGGCGAGCGCGTTGGTGTAGTCCACGCAGCTTCGGCAGGTGAGCGGAAAGAAGTCCCCCGGCAGCTCGGACAGCGGCAGCATCAGGAACGGGATCTCGCGCCGCCGGCCGTCGGCGAAACGCAGTTCCACGTGGTAGTCGGCGCGGAACTCGAGGTAGGTGATGGTCTCGGGCTGCTCGGACAAGAGCCCCAGGAAGCGGTGGAAGTTCTCCGTCGTGGTGTTGTCGGAGCAGGGCGTGCCGATGACGTAGATGCGCTCGAAGCCGAGTTCCGCCTCGAGGGCGCGCAGCGCATAGACCTGGCACGGGATGCCGACGATCGCCAGGCGGCGATGGCCGCGCGCCCGCGCAGGCTCGAGCAGCGACAGCAGCGGCGCGTAGCCCATGCGCATGCCGCGGCAGTGCGCCATGCCCTCGGGCGCCGTCACGATCACCGGCAGCGGTTGCCAACGGTCGTCGGGGTGGGGCGCGACGGCGAGCACGCCGTCCACCGCGCCGGTCTCGAGCAGTCGCTCGCCGAGGCGGGTGGCGATGCCGGTCCACTGCGCGTCCGCGCGCGCCGGCACGAGCGAGGCGCGCAGCATGCGGCGGAACGGCCCGAAGAAAAGCTCGTCGGGACGCGCCGCGTCCCGTGCGCGTCCGTGGACGCGCGCCTCGAGCGCCGGGTAGTCGGGACGGATGAACTGGCAGGCGCGGCCGCAGCGCTGGTGCCCGGCCGTGCGCGAAATGCCGCAGTCCGTGCACAGGTCGCGCGGGCGTGCCGGCGCCACACCCGGCGCCCACACGCCGGGTGCGAGCCGCAGCCCCTCGCCTCCTGCGGCGGCGTCCATTTCAGAGTTCGGTGTACTTGCGGGCCGAGCCGCGCGCCTTGTCCGCCGGGTACTTCTCGGCGTTGAGCGAGATCTTCCGCCAGGCCGCGCGCTCGAGGTCGATGCCGCTGCGGTCGGCGAGGCGCAGCAGGTAGAGGAGCACGTCGGCCAGCTCGAGCGCCACGCGTGCGCGCTCGGCCTCCGGCAGCGCGACGCTCTGTTCCGGAGTGAGCCACTGGAAGTGCTCCAGCACCTCGCCCGCCTCGACGGCGAGCGCCGCGGCGAGGTTCTTCGGCGTGTGGAACTGCTCCCAGTCGCGCTCGGCCGCGAAGGCCCGGAGGGCTTCGGTCAGGTCAGTGAAGATCGTGGCCTGCGTCATGGTGCCTGTCCGCTCAGCGGATGTTCTCGGCACGTTAGCAGAAATGGAGACATCCCTGATTTCCGCTCGTGGAAGGCAGGACTTTGTCCCGCCTCTGTCCGCCTACCGGCCGCGAGGGTCCGAAAGGGTTGCGTCATCAACCGTACGGGCGTATCCGGATCTCTACACTCATTCGAGGGGGATCACCATGAACCGCGCGACAGTCGTCGCGGTGGCGGCCATCGCCGTCATTGCCGGACTTGCCTATGCGCGCCTCGGGCGCGACAGCGCCACGGCCGATGCGGCGGCGCAGCTCGAACCGCCGGTCGGCGCCACGCTGCTCGAGGGCCTCGGCGATTACCACTTTCCGGTGACCACGTCGAAACCGGACGCCCAGCGCTGGTTCGACCAGGGCCTGATGCTCACCTTCGGCTTCAACCATGACGCCGCGGAGCGTTCCTTCCTGAAGGCGACTGAGCTCGACCCGTACTGCGCGATGTGCTGGTGGGGCGCGGCGCTGGTGGTCGGCCCGCACGTCAATGCGGCCATGGACCCCGGCATGAACGCCGTCGCCTGGGCGCGGCTGCAGAAGGCCGTCGCCAATGCCCCGGGAGCCAGCGAGCGCGAGCAGGCCTTCATCGAGTCGCTCACCGCGCGCTACTCGGCGAACCCGCCCGAGGACCGGCGGCCGCTCGACGAGGCCTATGCCGAGGCGACGCGCCGACTGGCATCTTCGCGCCCAGACGACCTCGACGCCAGCGTGTTCCACGCGGAAGCCCTGATGGACCTGCAGCCCTGGGACTACTACGACGAGAACCTCGAGCCCAAGGGCCACACCGCCGAGGTCGTGCAGGTACTCGAGTCGGTGATGGCGCGCAACCCCGACCATGCGGGCGCGCTGCACCTGTACGTGCACGCGGTCGAGGCTTCGGCCACGCCCGAGCGAGGCGTCGCCGCCGCGGACCGCCTGCGCGAACTCATACCGGGCTCGGGTCACCTCGTGCACATGCCCGCTCACATCTACGCGCGCGTCGGCCGCTGGCACGATGCCGTGATCGCAAACCAGCGCGCCATCGAGGCGGACGACGCCTACCTCGCGATGTGCCGCGCGAACGCGCAGGGCGTCTACCCGCTCGGCTACGTGCCGCACAACCATCACTTCCTCTGGTTCGCGGCGAGCATGGTGGGCGAGAGCGAAATCGCGCGCGAGGCGGCGGAACACACCGCCGAGCGCGTGCACCTGCCCGAGCTCATGCGTCAGCCCGGCTTCGCCAGCCTGCAGCATTTCTGGATGACGCCCTGGTTCGACGACGTCCGCTTCGGGCGCTGGGACAAGATCGCCGCAAGGCCCAATCCCGCTCCCGACCTGCCCTACGTCACGCTCATGTGGCACTACGCCCGAGGCATGGCGGCCGTGCGCCAGGACCGGCTCGAGGACGCCGACCAGCACCTCGACTCGATCCGCACGATCCTGAAGGATACGGTCCTCGAGACGCTCACCGTCTGGGATCGGTATCCGCTGACGCTCGCCTCGCGCATCGCCGAGCGCGTCGTGACGGCGGAAATCTCTCTGGCGCGCGACGACAGCGCGACCGCGATCGCGGCGCTGCGCGAGGCCGTGGCCATCGAGGACACCATCCCCTACGACGAACCTCCCGGCTGGCATGCGCCGGTCCGGCAGACTCTCGGCGCGGCACTGCTCGCCACGGGCGAGCCAGCCGAGGCCGAGGCCGTGTACCGCGAGGAACTTCGGCGCAACCCGGAGAACGGTTGGTCGCTCAAGGGTCTGGAGCAGAGCCTCACGGTCCAGCGCAAGGCCACCGAGGCGCGCGAGATCGAGCAGCGCTTCGCCACGGCCTGGGGCAACGCAGACGTCGCGCTGGAGGGCTCGCGCCTGTAGCACCGGCAAAAAGGCGCACGGCAAAGGGGACATCCCCTGTCTCGTCTCGACGACAAGGGGGGATGTCCCCGTTTCCCCCGCTAATCGCCGTCGCTGTCCTCCATGAACGACCGGATGGCCGTGAGATAGCCACGCGCCAGGCTCGTCGTGTTGTGCATCGCGCCCGGGAGCAGCACGGTCCGCACCTGGCCGGGGGCGAAGGCCGACACCAGCGCCTCGGCGCTCGCGCGCGGAATGATCTCGTCGTCGCCCGCGATCACGGCCAGCACCGGCGCGCGAACCCGTGCCGCGCGGCTCGCGGCATCATGCCGGTCGCGCAGCAACCAGCGGATCGGAAAGACCGGGAAGTGCGCCTCGCCCACGCTGACGAAGCTGTCGAAGGGCGTGATGAGGACGAGGCGGTCCACCTCGCGCTCGCTCGCGACGTGCACGGCGACCGCGCTGCCGAGACTTCGGCCCATCACGGCGACCTGCGATGCCGCGCCTGCACGTGATCGAACAGCGCGAGCGCGTCCGAGTAGAGCGCCGCCTCGGTCGGCGCACCGCCGCTGCCTCCATAACCGCGATAGTTCATCAGGTAGAGCGACCAGCCGGGACTCGTGATCTCGAGTTCCGGCAGGCTCATGGCCACGTCCTCGGCATTGCCGCCGAAGTAGACGACAGCCCGCGGCCCGGGCCGCTCGACCAACCAGACCTTGAGGCGCAGACCGTCGCGGTCCAGCCAGAGCGGCGTGGCGCCCGGCGCATCCGACTCGGGGGTCCGGAAATAGATCTGCGAACGCTGCGTGGCAAAGAGCCAGGCGCAGAGGGAGACGTAGGCAAGACCGGCGGCCGCGATCAGCGTCAGCAGCGTGCGAAGCATCTTCACATGATAGCCGCGGCGCGCGGGCGCTATGCTCGCAGACGCAAGGGCAGGACGGAGACACCCCGGTGACGGACGCCGAGAGGCTGGACACGCTCGAGTTCAAGGTGGCGCACCTCGAGCGTGCGCAGCAGGAGCTGAGTGACGCGCTGGTGCGCCAGCAGCAGGACCTGCAGCGCCTGCAGGACCGCCTCGACCGGCTGCACCAGCTGGTCGAGACCCTCCAGCAGCCGGCCGCGGCGCAGGATCCCTTCGAGATCCCGCCCCACTACTAGCAGCCGAAGGGGCGCCGGGCCTACAGCGCCGATACTGCGGCCCAGATGGCCCAAAGCGCCCCGAATCCGATCACGCCGGCCTCGACCAGCTGCCCGAGTCTCTCCAAGGTGATTGCCTTCACGCCGCGCCTCCGTTCCGGTGCACGGTGCTAGGCTAGGCAGCGAGGTGGCTCACTGGATGAACCAGTCCGATACATCGATCGAGCGGTTCGTGCGCGATACGCTGGGCTGTGGCTGCCCCGACGAAGCTTTCCGTTCGATCGCGCTGTCCGGGCAGTCCGCGACACCCCATCGACCCGCCTGCCAGCGGCTGCTGATCGGGCAGCGCCTGCTCATCTGCATCCTCGAACCCGAGGGTGAGGCAGGGCTCGCCGAGGCCGTGAGCATGCTCGCCGCCGAAGGCTGCGCGCAGCGCGATTCGCTCGGCCTCAGCCGCTTCCGGCTCGTCATTGCGCTCGATGCCGCGGAAGCGGCCAGAGGAGCAGCAGCGGCGGCCTTCGAGGCCGTCGCGGCCGGCGACGAGCGGGCGCACCTGCACCTGCTCGCGCCCGCCGCGCTGCCGGCGGAGCTCAGGTCGCCGCGCTGCGGCGGGACGCAGGCCGGCTGACGACAGCAGGCCACGGCTGCCGGAAGCGCAGCGAGCATGTCGCCGCCGCCCGTCGGGTCAGGGCTCCGCCTCGACGTACTCCAGCACCGCCCTGGCAAAGGCCCCGGGCACCTCGTTGGCACAGAACACACCTGCGTCCAGCGTGACTTCCCGGTGCGGGCGAAAGGCCTGCCGCAGCGGCTCGGCGCGCGCCGGCGTCGCGAACGGATCGCGCGCCGAGTAGAGGAGCAGCGCCGGGCAGCGTACCAGCGGCAGGCGGTCCTCCATGTGGTATTCCGCCACCGCGAAGTGCCCCTGCTCGGAGAGCTCGCCGGCGCGAAACAGGTCCACGATGAAGCGCTGCACCAGGTCCGGCCGCGGCAGCCAGGAATACATCTTGTTCCACTTCTCGAGCAGGTGGCTGCCGTCGGCCGCCACGTGCCACTGCTTGAAGAATTGCGCGATCTCGGCGCGCCCGGCGGCGTCCATGTACACCGGCCCGGACATGGCGACGCGCTCGACGCGGGCCGGCGCCATCGCGGCCAGCTCCACCGCGATGACCGCGCCGGTGTGGTGACCGACGACCATGACGTGGTCCACGCCGAGGGCATCGAGCACCTCGAGGTCGGCTCGCGCGTAGTCCTCGATCGTGGGCTGGCCCGGCACCGGATCCGAGCAGCCGTAACCCGGCATGTCCACTGCGATCACGCGCCGTGATTTCGCCAGCAGCGGGATGACCTCGGCGAACTCGTCGATCGACCGTGGCGTCTGGTGCAGCAGCAGCAGCGGCGCGCCGGACCCCTCGCCCGCCGTGACGACGTGGACCTGACCCATGTGGGTGTCGCAGAAACGTCTCTTCACCAGGTTCTCCCCTGCAAAGGCGCCCTTGCGCAGAGCCGCGCGGACTGGCGCATCGAATAAACTAACCGGGCATGCAGCGCGCGCTCATCGTCATCGGCCTCGTGATCCTCGCCATCGGCCTGCTGTGGCCCTGGCTCGGCAAGCTGCCCCTCGGGCGGCTGCCGGGCGACCTCGTCATCGACCGCCCCGGGCTCAAGCTTTTCGTGCCCTTCACGACGATGATCGTTGTGAGCCTGGTGCTCAGCCTGCTGTTCTGGCTCTTCCGCCGCTAGCGGCGGCTCAGCGCCCCACCCAGCCGCCGCAGACGGGGAACACCTGCCCGACGAAGCATTCCGCCGCATCGCTGCACAGGTAGGCCGCGAACAGCGCGTCCTCGCGCGGCGACACCAGCCTGC
This sequence comes from Gammaproteobacteria bacterium, assembly GCA_037443885.1. GTDB lineage: Bacteria > Pseudomonadota > Gammaproteobacteria > Steroidobacterales > Steroidobacteraceae > SG8-30. Next base: position 28,339 of record JBBINN010000005.1, read on the forward strand.
CGAGCGGCACCTCGCGCTTGAGGCGCTCCTGGAAAGCCGGGTTCGCCTGCACCTCGGGCGGGAAGTAGGTCGGGTTGTCGACGAAGTTCTGCGCGATGGCATTGAGCCGGACGCCCAGCGGCGCCAACTCGACGCCGGCCGCCTGCACATAGGCGAGCTGTGCACCGCGCGCCGCGCTGTAGGTGGAGGCGCGCTTCATGCCGCGCAGGGCCGACGCACTGCCCATGACGAGGATCCTGCCGCTGCGGCGCGCGGTCATCTGCGGCAGAACCGCGCGGACGAGCCGCGGCAGCGGGTGCACGAGGTGATCGAACACCTGCGTCCACTCCTCTTCCGTCACCTGCGCCGCCGGCGTCGAGGGCGCGGGCATCGCGAGGTTGGCGACCAGCACGTCCACGTGTCCGGCCCCGGCCAGGAGCGCCGCGGGCGCCTGCGGACCCACCAGCGGCCGGTCGTCGGCAATCACCGTCGCGCCGAGCTCGGCGAAGACCTCGCACAGCGCGGGACCCATGAACTCGCCGGCTTGCGTCACGAGGACGCGCCGGCCAGACAGGTCGAGCGGACTGGCGGCACTCATCGGAACCTCCTGCGCATCAAAGCGAGTCCGAGGATTCGTCCGCCCGTCGCATGCGGTTGGCGTCGTAGACCGTCGCCACGCTGCGGAAGACGGCGTTCACGAACAGCAGGTTGAGCCCGGCAAGGTGCGCGCGGAAGTTCGGGTCGGCGGTGAAGCCGATCGCGAGCCCGCGGCCATGCCTGCGCGAGACCACGAAGGGCTTGAAGGCGAGTTGCTTGCCGCTGTCCTCCCACAGCACACCGGACTTCAGCACCGTGTCCGGGCCGGCGAAGCGCGCGACCGTGTCCGCCGCGTTCTGGCGCGCGGGGCTGTAGATGTCGTTGCCGGTCACCAGCACGTTGAGCTTCGGCGCAACGCCCGCGGCCAGCCAGTGCTCGGGATCGGCGATCACGGCCTCGACGAGCACGCCGGCGACGACGCGCGGTGGCTCCTTGTCGGGCCGCGTGGCCTTCTCGAGATCGCCCTCGGTGGCGAGGATCGTGCCCGGAACGCGTCCCGAGTCCTTGCCGGATTCGCCATCATGACCGCCCTTCTTGGCGGCTTCCCCGTCCTCCGCGCCGAACGCACCGTCCTCGAGCCGGATCGGCAGCAGGTCCACCTCCGGGTCGGCCAGCAGGCGCGTCCCGCTGCCGAGGGCGACGAGAACTCCGCCCCGTGAGACCCAGTCCTTGAGGTTGTCGGCGCCCGACTTGCCGAGTGCGGACAGGTAGCTGCTCCCCTCGCCCGGGACGACGATCACGTCGAAGCCGTCCAGCGCGGCGCTCGCGACACGCCGGGTCCTGATGGGTGTCACCGGATATCCGAACTGGCGCTCGAGCACGAAGCGCACGCTGCCGGCGGAGCCACGCTCGGTGGGCTCGTCCCACAGCAGCGCGATGCGCGGCGTGGGCATGAACAGGACTTTCGGCGAGCCGAAACCCGGGCCGTCGCTGACCCAGCCGTCGTCGACGCCCGTTACGGTGGCGCCACTTGCGGCGGCGAGCGCCGCGAGCCGCGCGGCGAGGTCACGCGTGCCCGCCACGGGAATGATCAGGGATCCGGCCGGGTAGACCGTTCCACCCGTGGTGAACGGCTTGTTCGACGAGTGGACGGTGACTCCTGCGCGCAGCGCCGCCGCCTGGAAACGCGCCGAAGCGGTGTTTCCCCAGGGCACGAGGAAAGCCACGCGGGCGCCGGGATTGACAACCCTCCCCGTCGGTGCCCAGTCGGGCCCGACCGGCGCGGTCGCCACGCCAGGCAGCGAAGAGCATGTGAACGCCGGCACGTTGAACATCAGCGGCAGCGACCACGCGGTCACGTCGTAGATCTCGTCCGGCAATCCGCGCGCGACACGCTCGGCCTGCTTCTTGAGGAAGTCCGGATCCATCGGCGTCTTCTCGTCGAGCAGCGTGCGCACGAGCCTCTTCGCCGGCTGGGCGGCGGAGACGACGAAGCTGCCGGTCGGGAAGCGGCGCCCGCAGGCCTGGAACGCCGCGTCCGCACGCCCGACCTCGATGCCGTTGCGCGCCAGTGTCACGGCAAGCCGCGCCGCCATGTCGGCGTCGGCCTCCGCCGACAGCACGTAGGCCTTGACTGGCTCGCGCCGGCCCTCGGCGACAGCGCTTGCGCGGTACTCGGCGAAGTCGCGCAGTAACCGCTCGCGGTTGTTCGCCGCAACCTCGATGGCCGAAAGAGACGCGATGAACTGGCTCTGCACGGTGTCCGCGAAACGCAGGATCGAGCCGTCCGACCGGCGCGCGACGAGCCCGCGCGAGGAACCCTGTTCGTACACCATGGCGCTGGCGCCGTGGAAGTTCGGCCAGCCGCTACCATAGCCCGGGAAAAAGCCGTCGTAGACCTCGCGGGTGAAGTAGCGCAGGCCGAAGCGGTCGAACCAGGCGGCGTTGTTGCGGCCGATCAACTCGGTGTTGGCAAGCTGGGCTTCCGTGAGGTGAGGATTGAAGGGATCCGCCTCGGGCGGGAAGAAATAGGTGCGGTCCGTGCCCATCTCGTGCACGTCCACGACCAAGACCGGGTTCCAGGAAAGCAGCGCGGCCGCGTGCGCGCGGATCTCCGGCTGGGTCTGCGTGAACCAGTCGCGGTTCATGTCGAACAGGTAGTGATTCACGCGCCCGCCCGGCCAGGGCTCGTCGCGCTCTGCGGACAGGGGGCTGGGATCCGGCTCGAGGCCGCGGCCGGCGCGCGTGCCGTCGATGAAGCGCTCGCGGCCGTCGGGGTTCTGCAGGGGCGCGATCAGGACGAGGGTCTCCTCCAACATGCGTGGAACTCGCGGGTCGCCGCGGCTGGCCAGCAGGTGGTAGGCGGTCTTGAGGGCGGCATCGGTCGTGCCGGGTTCGTTGCCGTGGACCGAGTAGGCCAGCCAGACGATCGCAGGCAGGCTGGCAACGAGCTGCCCGGCCTCGCCGAGGGCAAGCCCGCGCGGTTCGGCGAGCCTCGCCATGTCGGCGCGGATCTGCACGAGGCGGGCGATGCTGGCGGGGCTGCCGATCGCTGCGTAGAACAGGCTGCGTCCATGCCAGCTCTGTCCGATGTCGAACAGCCGCACGCGATCCGGCGCCGCGGCGGACAGCGCGTCGAAGTAGCGCCGAACCTCCGCATGCCGCGCGAGCTCGCTGCCGATCTCGAATCCGAGGACCTCCTCGGTGGTCGGGATCGTGGGGTCGTAGTCCGCACCGGGCCAGGACACGGACACCGGGTCTACCGGCAGCGGCGGACGCGCCGAGCTCGTCAATGGCAGCGCCGCCAGCGGCAGCAGCATCGCGCCCGCCAGCACACCGATCCATCGAATGTTCATCGCCACGCTTGACCTCTATTCCGATCCGGTCGCCCGGGGCCGCTATTAGCCGATCCCCGGGCGCCACGGTCAAGCCCAAGGGTCCGTACCACGGGGCAGTTCGGCGCAACAGGTGTTAACACGGGTGCACTTCGCGGATGGGGTGGCGTAGTCTCGGCCTCCGACCCCAGAGACGACAATGGCCGCCGAACTCCTGCACGTCGCCCCGCCGATGCGGGGCTCCAGCGAGTTTTTCTGCAGCAACCCGCGCTGCAGGTTCCACGTACGCGCCGGGGATCCCGGCGTGGAAGGGTTCGGCGATTGGGCCCGGCTCGCGGACGGCACGACCACCAGCCACCGCTGGGCGGACGGCGACCTGCTGTGCGACCTCTGCGCGCGGCGACGGGTCCGCCAGCAGCCTAAGCGGTGACGAAGCCCTCCCAGTTGCGCATGTAGCCGATGAAGGCCTCGCCGAGACCCTCATTGCGCAGGTAGTCGGAGGAAACCGGCGTCCGGACCGGCGTGAAAGACGGATCGGCGCGGACGCGCTCCGGAAAGTCGTGGTGCAGGATCCCCGCGCGGCCGATGATGGCGAAATCGAGGCCCGCCGCCAGCGCGTGCGCCACCGCAGGGCCGCTGTCGATCCTGCCGGCCGCACCGAGGCGCACCTGCCCGCGATCGAGATCGGTGAAGTACGCCAGCAGCCTGCGGCCGCGGTGCGCTGCCTCCTCCGGCTCCTTGTTCACGTCCCACAGCGACAGGTCGAGAAAGTCGATCGCCCCTTCCCGCATCAGCCTTCCGGCCAGCTCCCGCATCTCCTGCAGCGCAAGGCCGAAGCGCTCGGGTGACAGCCGTACGCCGACGAGGAAGTCCGGCCGGCATCGGGCCCGGACGCCGGCGATGATGTCGAGCAGCAGGCGGGCGCGGTTCTCCAGCGTGCCGCCGTAGCGGTCCTCACGGTGGTTGAACTGCGCGCTCAGGAACTGGCAGAGCACATAGCCGTGCGCGCCGTGCAGCTCGACGCCGTCGAAGCCCGCGCGCTCGGCACGCAGCGCCGCCGCGACGAAGTCTTCCGCCAGCTGCTCGACTTCGTCAAGCGACAGCGCGCGCGCGCCGGTCTCGAGGTCATCCGACGGAGCCACGGGCAGCCCCTCGATCAGGTCCCGCGGCGAGCGCCTGCCCGCGTGGTGCAGCTGCACGATTGCGACGCTGCCGGCGGCCCTGATCGCCGTGGCGAGGCGTGACAGGCCCTGCAGGTGAAAGTCGGCAAAGACCCCCAGCTGGCCGCGAAAGCCCCGTCCCTGCGCCTGAACGTGCGCGGCGCAGGTGCTCGCCAGGCCGAAGCCGCCCTGCGCGCGCAGGGTCAGCCACCGGAATTCTTCCTCGGACAGCGTCCCGTCGTCGTGGCTCTGCAGGTTGGTCAGCGGCGCGAGGGCGAAGCGGTTGCGGAGTGCAGGGCCGCGCCGGAGAGCGAGCGCGTCGAAAGGATGGGTCACGGTGCGTGGGCTCCGGGCAGGTCCTGATCTACGGCTGCCCGGATTGTGCCATGCAGGAGATCCCAGGCCCGCACCCCCTGGCCGCAATCCCGCATGATAGCCTCGAGTTTGCCGCAATCGGCCCGCAGGACCGCACGTCGGATCAGGAGCCATGAACATCAGCCACCTC
>JBBINN010000005.1:33363-33789 GCA_037443885.1 Gammaproteobacteria bacterium
AAGCTGTACCACTACCCCGCCACCCGCAGCGCGCGCGTGAAATGGGCGCTGCACGAGGTGGTCGGCGACGCCTTCGAGGTCGAGACGATAGGCCTCTACGACGGCGTGCAATACAGCGAGGAGTTCCTGCGCCTGAACCCGAACCACGGCGTGCCCGTCCTCGAGATAACGTGGGAAGACGGCCGCATGCAGGTGATGCTCGAGAGCGCCGCGATGGTGGCCTTCCTGGCGGACGCCTATCCGGACCAGGGCCTGGCCCCGCCGCCCGGCGCGTCCCCGGAACGCGCCGACTACCTGCAGATGCTGCACTTCGGGGGAAGCTGGGCGGACATGATGCTCTGGCAGGTGCGCATCCACGAGCACGTGCTGCCGCTGTCGCAGCGTGATCCGCGCACGGTCGCCCGCTACCGCGCAAAGTTCACCGCG
>JBBINN010000006.1:0-13626 GCA_037443885.1 Gammaproteobacteria bacterium
CCGGCGGCAGCGCCGGGCGCCGAGCCGACGCCCCGCCGGGTCAGCGTGGCAGGAGGCTGAGGGGGCGTGGCCCAGGTGCAGGAAGTCAACGCCCGCGCGCTCGACGCCGTTGCGCGCGAGCTTTCGGGGCTTCTCAATGATGCCCGCGCGGCGCTCGAGGCGGCCAGCGAGGCGCCCGAGGATACCGCGCCGCTCGTCGCCTTCGCCGACCAGCTGCACGCCGCACGCGGGGTGCTCAAGGTCATCGAGGTCTACGGCGCCTCGCTGCTCGCGGAGGAAATGGAGCACACGGCGCGGATCCTGGTGAGCGGCGGCGGCGACCCGCGCCAGCGCGCCGATGGCCTCGAGGGACTGATGCGGGCGGTCGTGCAGCTGCCGACCTACGTCGAACGCGTGCTCGGCGGGGGGCGCGACCTCGCCCTCGTGCTGCTGCCGCTGCTCAACGACCTTCGCGCCGTGCGCGGCGCATCGCTGCTGTCCGAAGGCACGCTGCTCTCGCTCAATCTCACCTCGGACCGGACACCCGTTGCGCGCGAACCCCAGCCTGGCGAGCCTGTGCTCGGCGTCGCCCAGTGGGCGCGGCGCCTGCGCCCACGCTTCCAGGTCGGGTTGCTGGGCATGATCCGCGGTAGCCGAGACCCGGACGCCCTGCCGGCGCTCGTCGAGGTGGCCGGCAGGATCGAGACGGCCGCCACGACCCGGCCGCTCTACCAGCTCTGGTGGGTGGTGGGTGCGGTGCTGGAGGCGCTGGGAGACGGCGGGCTCGAGGAAAGCGTCACGCTCAAGCGACTGCTCGGCCAGGCGGACCGCGAGCTGCGCCGGCTGTACGAGGCCGGCGAGGAGCGTTACTCAGCAGAGCCGCCGCTCGAGCTCCTCAACAACCTTCTCTACTACGTCGCGTGCTCGCGCAGCAGCGGCCCGCGCACCGCTGCCGTGCGGAACTCGTTCCGCCTGGCGGAACTGCTGCCGGTGGACGAGGCCGTGGAGCAGGAGCGCGAGTCGTTGTCCGCGCCTTCCGTGAAGCTGATGCACACGGTCGCGGCTGCGATCAGGGAGGACCTGGGCCGCGTGAAGGACGCGCTCGACCTATTCACGCGCAAGGGCGGGCAGCCGGAGGAGCTCGAGCCGCAGGTCGAGCTGCTAAAGAAAATCGGCGACACACTCGCCGTGCTGGGACTCGGCTCGTTGCGCGAGCAGGTGCAGTCGGAGCTCGGTCGGCTCGGCGACATCGTGTCGCGGCGCAGCGCGGCCGACGCCGACTCGCTGATCGGCATCGCCACGGTGCTGATCAGCGTCGAGGACAATCTGGACGAGTCGCTGGTCCGGCTGATCATGCCGCCCGGCGCGCCGGTGCCCGAGCTTGCACAGGACCCGGAGTTCCGTCAGGTGGCAGAGGCGGTGCTGCGCGAGTGCAGCGTGAACCTCGCGCGCATCAAGGACCTGGTCGCCCAGGCGCTCGAGCCCGGAGCCGACCTGGTCGGCCTCGATTCGGTCCAGCCGCTTGCCCGCGGCGTGGCGGCAGGCCTGCTCATGCTGGGCAAGGCACGCGCGACCGACCTGACGACACGTATCGGGCGCGCGGTCGGGCTGGTGCTGCGCCCGCAGGGCGCCGGCGTGCAGGCGGCCCTCATCGACCGGCTCGCGGACGCCATCGTGAGCGTCGAGTACTACATGGAGACGCTGCAGGCCGGCCGCAGCGATCCCTGGTACATGCTCGACAATGCCGAGCGCTGCCTCGGCGCGGTCGAGGCCGGCCTCGCAGGCGAGGCCGTGGCGCCGCCTGCCCCTGAGCCTGCGGCCGCGACACCATCCGTGGAGCCGGAGCCCGCCTGCTTTGCCGAGGTGGGGGCGGCGCCCGAGCCGGTGGCACCGGTGGAGCAACCGCTTGCCGAGCCCGAGGTCCTGGCTCCGGCCGCGACCGAACCGGCCGGCGGCGCAGAGGCCGCGTCACCCGTGGCCGAGGCGCCCGCCGCTCCGAAGGCGATCCCACCGCTGGCTCCGGCTCTCGCGCCGGAGCTGCTCGACGACGAGCTGCTGCCCGTGTTCGTCGAGGAAGCCCGTGAGGAGACCGAGGCCCTGCAGGGCGCCTTCCGGCTGTGGGACCAGAATCCGGCAGACCACGAGGCACTGGCGCGTGTCCGGCGAGCATTCCACACGCTGAAGGGCAGCGGCCGCATGGTCGGCGCGATGGCGCTCGGCCAGTTCGCGTGGTCCGTCGAAAACCTGCTCAACCGGCTGATCGAGGGCACCCGCGAGCGCACGCCCGAGACTCTCGTGCTGCTGCGCGATGCCGTCGACTTCCTGCCTGACCTGATCGACTGCCTCGAAAGCCGCGAGTTCATGCCTGCCGTGGCCCACCAGCTGGCCAGCGCCGCCTTCGCGCTCTCCGACGGCAAGGCACTTCCAGAGTACCGGCTGCCGCCACGGCGCAAGGCCGGCGTCGAACAGACCCTGGTCGTCGAGCGCCTCGACGAGGCGACGCTCGCGCGGATGCTCGAGCAGGTCCCGCCGGCCGAGACGGCACCGACCGCCCAGCCGTCCGTCGTAGAAGCCGAGGCGCCGGCGCCGTCCGAGGAAACGGTGGCTCGGGCGGAGATCGAAGCAGCATTCGCGGAAGCGTCCCAGGCGGCGCCAGTGCCCTACGAGCCGACGCTCGTGATTGCGGCGCCGACCTTCGAGCAGCTGCCGGAATCGGCTGCGGAGCCAGCGGCGGAGGCCGCTACGGCGGAGCCGCCGCAGGTTGCGGCCGAACCGGAGGTCGCGCGCGAGCCGGAAGTCGAGCCGGAAGTCGAGGAGTTCCTCACCGCCGACGAGGAACTGCTCATCGCCGGGCCGGAGTTGATGCCCGAGCCGTCGCCCCTCGAGATGTCGCTGCAGGACATCTACCGCCGGGAGGTGCAGGCGCACCTCGAGGTCCTGCGCGAGTTCCTGCGTCACGCGTGGATCGCTCCCGGACCGCATCCGGTCACCGAGGACCTGTACCGGGCCTGCCACACGCTGCGTGGCGCCTCGCGTACGGCGCAGATCGAGCCGGCCATCCGCCTCGCCGATCCGCTCCACCGGTGGCTGCGCCGGCTCTTCGACCATGACCGGGCCTTCAACGAGGAAGGCCTCGCGACGCTCGCGGATTCCGTCGCCACATTCGAGGACATCCTCGACCACATCGAGGAGCACTCGGGCTACTTCACGCAGCTGCCGGACATCGTCGCCAGCATCTGTGCGCACGACCTGGCTCTCGAGCAGGCCCTGGCGGCCGAGCCCGCGGTGCCGCCCGCCGAGCCCATGGAACCGGTGCTGGCCGAGCCGGAACCCGAGCCTGTACCGGAGCCCGAGCCGCGCATCGAGATCGACCACCTCATTCCGGGCATGGCCGTGCAGGCCGAAGCGCGCGCAGGCGCCGAGCCGTCTGGCTTCGAGCAGCTCCTGCCGCCTGTGGAGGAGACGCGGATCGAGGGACCGGTGCCCTACCTCGCGACCCCCGAGGAACTCGAGGCACAGCCGGTGGTGACGCCGGAGCCGCCGCCCGGGCCCGCGGTCACGAGCGACGATTACTTCGCCCCGGTCGAGCTGGAACCCGTGGCGGTTGCCGGCCCCGCCGAGCCGGTGGAAGCCGCTGCTGCACTGGCCGCGGCACTCGAGCCGTCCGCACCGACGTCGCCGCCCGTCGAGCCGCCGCTCGTGCACGAGCCGGAGCCGGCAACGACGGCCCCGCCGAGCGTGGACTATGACCCCGACATCGCCGCGATCTTCTGCGAGGAAGCGACCGAGCTTCTCGAGGGCGCCGATGCGGCGCTCGGCGCCCTGAGGGCGGAGCGCGGCAGCCGTGAACGCATCGTCGAACTCCAGCGTGTCCTTCACACGGTCAAAGGCGGCGCGCGCATGGCAGGTGTCGCGGCGATGGGCGACCTGAGCCACGAGCTCGAGTCCTTGCTCGTGCGCCTCGGTGGCGGCATCGCGCCCCTCGAGGGTGCGGCCCTCGAGGTCGTGCAGGCGACGCTCGACGAGCTGAGCCGCATGCGCGATTTCGTCAACGCGGGTCGACCAGTCGCGCACGCGCGCGACCTGATCACGCGAATCCGGCTCGTCGGCCGCGCGGCGGTGCCGGCCGCAGCTGCGCCGGCGGAAGCTGCCGCGCCGGTCGAGGACGCGGCCCCTGTAGCCGAGGCCGCAGCGATTCCGCTCGAGGCGCAGGCGCCCGAGGAAGCGGTCGCCGAGGGCGATCAGGCGCTCGCCGAGCCGGAACCCGCCGCGGCCTCCACGCCCGGGTTGGCTGCGCCACCTGCGGAGCCCGCGGCGCCCCTGCCCGGGCGCGAGTCCGCACCCGAGCGCGCCGAGATGGCGCGCGTGGACGCCGAGCTCCTCGACGCCATGCTCAACAACGCCGGCGAAGCGAGCATCTTCCGCGCGCGCGTTGAGCAGCAGCTCGCCTCGGTGGAGTTCAACCTCGCCGAGCTCGGCCGTGTCGTGCAGCGCCTGAAGGACCAGCTGCGCAAGCTCGAGATCGAGACCGAGGCGCAGATCCTGCACCGCCACATCGACGTCGCGCCGCGCCGCGAGGACTTCGACCCGCTCGAGCTCGACCGGTACTCCACCATCCAGCAGTACTCCCGCGGCCTGGCCGAGACGGCCTCGGACGTGGCGAGCGTGCAGGGCCTGCTCGGCAACCTGACCCGAGAGGCGCAAAACCTGCTGGTGCAGCAGGGTCGCGTCATCTCCGACCTGCAGAACGGCCTGATGCGCACCCGCATGGTGCCCTTCCAGCGGCACGTGCAGCGCCTGACGCGCATCGTGCGGCAGGTCGCCGCGGAATACGGCAAGAGCGCGGAACTGTCCGTGACCGGCGCGGCGGGCGAGCTCGACCGCCAGGTGCTCGAGCGCATGCTGCCGCCGTTCGAGCACCTGCTGCGCAACGCCGTGGTCCACGGCATCGAGACGCCCGAGGAGCGGGACGCGCGCGTCAAGCCCGCCGTCGGCAGCATCGGCCTGTCGCTTCGCCGCGAGGGGGCGGAGGTCGTGATCGTCGTGTCCGATGACGGCGGCGGTATCCCGCTGCGCATGGTCCGCGACCGCGCGGTCGCGCTCGGCCTGATCACGCCGAAACAGGACCTGACCGATGACCAGGCGCTGCAGCTGATCCTGGAGCCCGGGTTCTCGACGGCCACGCGGGTCACGCAGTCCGCCGGCCGCGGCGTCGGCATGGACGTCGTCGCCACCGAGATCAAGAAGCTGGGCGGATCGCTCTACATCGAGTCGGAGGAGGGGCGCGGGACCCGCTTCACCATACGCCTGCCGTTCACGCTGGCGATCAGCCACGCGCTGGTGGTCCGCGTCGGCGAGGAGCTGTTCGCCCTGCCCATGCCGACGGTCGAGGGCGTGGTGCGCGTGCCCGTCGAGGAGGTGCGCCGCCAGCTCGCTGGCGAGACCGAGGGCTTCGAGTACAGCGGCCAGAAGTACCGCTTCCAGCACCTGGCGGGGTTCGTGGGGGGCACGCCCGCGCCGATACCGGATGGCGAGAGCGCCGTGCCCGTGATCCTGGTCCGCGCGGGCGAGCACTCGACCGGCATCGTGGCCGACGAACTCGCCGGCAGCCGGGAGATCGTGGTGAAGTCGGTCGGGCCGCAGATCGCCGGCATCCGCGGCATCGCCGGCGCCACCATCCTAGGTGACGGGCGGATCTGCATCATCCTCGACGTCGCGGCGCTGGTGCGCTCCGAGTGGCGCGCCCGGGCGCCGGTGGAGCCGCGCCCCGAGACCGTCGACCGCCGCGCCTTCGCGCTGGTGGTTGACGACTCCATCACGGTGCGTCGCGTTACCCAGCGCCTGCTCGAGCGCAACGGCATGCGGGTGATGACCGCGAAGGACGGGCTCGACGCGGTCGGCGTGCTGCAGGAGCACGTTCCCGACGTGATCCTGCTCGACATCGAAATGCCGCGCATGGACGGCTACGAGGTCGCCTCGCATGTCCGCAACGACCCGCGCCTGAAGGACATTCCGATCGTCATGATCACTTCCCGCGTCGGCGAGAAGCACCGCGCGCGGGCCATCGAGTTGGGCGTGGACGAGTACCTCGGCAAGCCCTACCAGGAGAGCCAGCTGCTCGAAGTGCTCGAGCCCCTGCTCAAGAGGCGGCGTGCGTCGTGACGAGCGACGATCTCTACGGGCTGCTGATCCCGCTCCTGGACGAGCGGCTGCTGGTCCCTCGCGCGTGCGTGGCTGAGGTGACGGGGCTGCAGTCGCTGCAGGAAATGCCCGGCGCTCCGCCGTGGTACCTCGGCGTCGCGCCGTGGAACGGCCGCAGCATCCCGGTGATCTCCTTCGAGGGCGCCTGTGGCCAGCGCATCCCGCCGGCCGGCGGCCGCACGCGCGTCGTGGTCTTCTCCTGCCTCGGTCAGAAGCTGCCGGCTGGCCACTTCGGTATTGCCAGCCAGGGCTTCCCCCAGCTGGTCCGGGTCAATGCCGGCGTGATCCGCCCGGACGACTCGAGCATCTTCGGCGAGCGCGCACCCGTGCTGTGCCGGGTCCGCATGATCAACGAGCTGCCTCTCGTGCCCGACCTCGGGCGGCTCGAGGAGATGATCGCGGACGAGACGACCGTGACGGCCTGAGGTCTGCCCCGGCGCGATTCCCTCAGCCGAGCGCGAGCCGCGGCGCGAGGCGCTCCCACCCGGCGGTCCCGATCGGGTGAGGCCCGCGCGGCGCGCTCCCGATGATGCCTTCGTCCTTCAGCAGGGCCAGAGGCAGCAGTCGTAGCAGCCGGCCGTGCAGGCGCAGGTCGAGGACCGCGACCGGGCCGCGCTCGAGCCTGCCATGGATGTCGGCGAGGCTCAGGCCCGGGCGCGCGGCCGTGAGCGTGAGCACCTCGTCGAGCTGCGCGCAGCGCGTGACCGACTCGACCCTTGCGAGTGCGGTCGCGCAGGCGGATGCGCTGCGTCGGGCCGCCCGCCCGTGGAACAGGAGCAGCTGGTCGCCGGGCCACGGCATTCGGCCGGTGGCCGGAAGCAGCAGCTGCTTGCGGAGCGGGCTGCCGAGCGTGCCACGATTCGGGTCGGCCGCGCCGAAGAGTTCCTCCTGCTCGAACACCGCAAGCTCCGGCAGGAGCCGGTCGTGCTCCTCTGCCGACACCGGCAACAGCCACGCGCCGGCGCCTGGCTCCGGTGCCGGGATCGCGTCCGGCGCGCCGTGGCGGAGCATCTCCCGCCCATGCGGGTCGGAACCGAGCCTTTCGAAGCCGAGCTGCTCGAGCAGCAGCAGGGGCGTCTCCTCGTGCGGCGGCAGGTGGGCGGTCAGCGGCTCGCCGAGGCGGCGTGCGATCGCGAGCGCCGCGCCGATGATGGGCTCCAGCAGGAACGATCCCCGCCGACGCTCATCGCCCGCGAGTGCGACCAGTTCCAGGCCATCGCGCGTCTCGCTGCCCGCCAGCACGCCCACGCCGCAAGGCAGGTCGCCCTCGAAGACTGCCAGCACGCGTGCGTGCGCGCCTTCCAGGCGATCGCGCAGGTACGGGTCGCTCGGCAAGCACTCCTGCTCGACGAGGTCGCAGAGCGGGCCGGGCTTCAGCACCTCCCGCGGATCGATCTCGCGGACTGCGGTGGCCGTCGACCGGCCCGCGAGGCCATCGAGCCAGGCGAGCGCGTCGGCTGGCGTCAGCACGCGCGCGGCGAGGCCGGCGCGGGCTGCTGCGCGGTGGATACGTCCGTCGAGCGCGACCAGCAGGTCGGCGACGCGCGCGTGCAGAGCGCCGAGCAGCCGCAGATCGCCTTCGTCTGCCTCGCTGCGCGCGGGCGTGAAGCGGGCGAGGGTGTCGCGCTCGCTCGGCGCGGGGAGCGGCGGCAGCTTGACCAGGGGCTCGTAGCGACTCAGGTCGACACGGCGGCGCAGCACGTCCGGGTCCTTCGCGGCCTCGCGCCAGGCCTGCTCCTCGACGCAGAGCGTGAGGCCGAGCGACGCGCAGCGCTGCGAGAGTGCGAAGAGCGTGTCGGCGTGCACCTCGCTGCCGGGACCGACGGTGAGCCAGGGATCGAGCAGCAGCTTCGTGCTGCATTCCTCGAGGGCGGGGCGGAAGCGGGCGAAGGCGGGGAGGGAGGACACGCGGTGTCAGCTCTTCCTGAACTGGCCTGCAGAGCGCCTTATGTTACGGGTCGGCGCCGCGCGGCGCCATGCCGGGATGAGCGCTCTGCCTAGTGCGCTGTCGGGAACCGAAGCTGGTGCTTCTCGCACGGGCGGGATCCGGCGGTGGTGCCTGCACCGCGACCGGGATCCGGCGGGGGGCACTCCTCGCCTCGCTGCGGCGCTCGCCGAGCCTCGCGCCGCTTGATGCTCGGCTGTGGGGCCCCCTCGCCACCTCGGTCGCGGCGCGATGGGCTGAGCCTGAATCGGGCAGTGCCGAATCAGGCGCTGCGTCACGCGCGCGCCGGCGAGGTGGCCAGCGGCCCCCCGGAGCGAGCGAGTTTTCTTCCCGAGCGAGCGAAGCGGGGGCCCGGCCGGATCCCGCCGGCGCGCGAGGCGCTGTCGCAGCCCCGATCCCGGTCGCGGCGCAGGCGCGACTTACGGATCCCGCCGGCGCGCGGCGCTAGCGCAGGTCGCCGGCGACTGCCTGCAGCACCGCGAGCGCGGCGATGGAGGCCGTCTCGCTCCTGAGCACGCGCGGGCCGAGCGTGCAGGGGAGATAGCCCGCCGCGGCCGCGGCGTCGCGCTCGGCGTCGTCGAGGCCGCCCTCGGGGCCCACCAGCAACTCGATCGCCGTCACGCCGGAAACCGCCGCGACCAGCGAGGTTTCCGCCGCCGGGTCGAGCTGCAACCGGCGCACGCCCTCCGCAGGCGTGCGCGCGAGCCGGACGGCGAGGGGCTCCGGCGGCTCGACCGTGGGCAGGCGGGCGCGGCCGCACTGCTCGCAGGCGGCGACGACCACGCCCTGCCAGTGCTGCGACTTGCGCAAGGCCGCATCCCGTTCCAGCCGCACCACGCTGCGTGACGTCTGCACGGGCGCGATCCGCGTGACGCCGAGCTCGGCCGCCTTCTGCATGACGAGGTCCATGCGCTCGCCGCGCGCAATGCCCTGCACGAGCGTCAGGGCGAGCGGCGACTCGGCGCGCGCGGGCGCGCGGCCCGTGACCTCGACCTCGACGCGGCTCCCGCGCAGCGCCAGCACGCGTCCCGGATAGTCGTGCCCGTCGCCGTTGAACAGCGTCACCGGGTCGCCGGCGCGCAGCCGCAGGACGCGGGCGACGTGCTCGGCGGCGCTGCCGGCGAGCGTCGCCACGCCGCCGGGCGCAAGCGCGCCGTCCGTGCAGACGCGGATCAGGCGCATGCGAGGTCGATACCCTCACGTGCCACGGTCGCGAGGAATCCGAGCTCCTCGGGCGTGACGACATAGGGCGGCATGAAGTACACGACGTTTGCGAGCGGCCGCAGCAGCGCGCCGCGCGACAGCGCGTGCCGGTAGAGCCGCAGCCCTCGCCGCTCGCGCCAGTCGAACGGTTGCCGGCTGCCACGGTCGCGCACCCACTCGATGGCGAGGATCATGCCTGTCTGACGGATCTCGGCGACGTTCGGATGGTCGCCGAGCTCGCGCTCGGCGGCCTCCCGCATGGTCGCCGCGAGGCCGCGGTTGCGCTCGAGGACCGCGTCGGACTCGAAGATGTCGAGCGTGGCGAGCGCCGCTGCGCAGGCAAGCGGGTTGCCTGTGTAGCTGTGCGAGTGCAGGAAGGCCGTGAGTCGAGTGAAGTCGTCGTAGAACGCCGCGTACACGTCGTCGGTGGTGAGCACGACCGACATCGGCAGGTAGCCGCCGGTCAGGCCCTTGGAGAGGCACATGAAGTCCGGCCGGATTCCGGCCTGCTCGCAGGCGAACATCGTCCCGGTTCGGCCGAAGCCCACGGCGATCTCGTCGGCGATGAGGTGAACGCCGTGGCGGTCGCAGGCCTCGCGCAGCAGCCTGAGATACACCGGGTGGTACATGCGCATGTTGCCTGCGCACTGCACCAGCGGCTCGACGATCACGGCCGCAATCTCCTCGCCGTGCTCCGTCAGCACATGCTCCATGGCCTCGAACTTGCGGCGGCTGTGCGCCTCCCAGTCCTCGCCCGGCTCGCGCTCGAAGCAGTCGGGCGAGGGGACGGTGATGACGTCCATCAGCAGCGGCTGGTAGGTCTGCTTGTAGAGGTACACGTCGCCCACGGCGAGTGCGCCGAGCGTCTCGCCGTGGTAGGAGTTCGACAGGGTCACGAAGCGCTTCTTCCTCGGCTGGCCATGGTTCAGCCAGTAGTGGAAGCTCATCTTCACCGCCACCTCGACCGCGGCAGAGCCGTTGTCGGCGTAGAAGCAGCGCGGCAGGCCGGGCGGCGCGAGGCGCACCAGCCGTTCCGACAGCCGGACGATGGGCTCGTGGGTGAAGCCGGCGAGGATCACCTGCTCGAGGGATTCGAGCTGGGCGCGCACGGCGGCGTTGATCCGCGGATTGGCGTGGCCGAACAGGTTCACCCACCAGGAGCTGATGGCGTCGAGATACCGTCGTCCGTCGAAGTCGTAGAGCCAGGCACCCTCGCCGCGGGCGATGGGCACGAGCGGCAGCTGCTCGTGGTCCTTCATCTGGGTGCAGGGGTGCCAGACGACCGCGAGGTCGCGGCGGGCCATGTCGAGATTCCGGGAGTCGTCGGGCATCGGGCGTATCCGGCGTCGGGAAGCCGATTCTAGGCAAGGCCCGCGAGGGTGTCCCGGGCCGCGTGCAGCGACGGCTCGCCCGCCGCGGCAATGGCGGCGCGCTCGGGCCGTTCCGGCTAAGCTTGCGGGCATGCGATCGACGAGCCCGCGCGACGCCGACCTGCCGCGAGTGGACGCCGCGACCGGCCTCGTGGCGGGCGCCCGTTACGTCCCCTCGCCAAACCGCGACGAGCGCCCGCCGGGCCAGCGCCCGGAACTCGTGATCGTGCACGGCATAAGTCTGCCGCCCGGCGAGTTCGGCGGACCCTGGATCGAGCGGCTGTTCACCAACACGCTGCCGCCTGGAGAGCACCCGTACTTCGCCGCCATCGCCGGCCAGCGGGTCTCGGCGCACGTGCTGATCCGCCGCGACGGCAGCCTGGTGCAGTTCGTGCCTTTCCACCTGCGGGCCTGGCACGCCGGCGCTTCGTCCTGGCGCGGTCGGGAGCGCTGCAACGACTTCTCCGTCGGCATCGAGCTCGAGGGCACCGACACGACGCCCTACACGGACGCGCAGTACGGTGTCCTCGCGACGCTGGTCGCGGCCCTGGTCCGCGCTTATCCGACGCTGACGCCTGAAGCGCTCGCGGGCCACGAGGACGTCGCGCCGGGGCGCAAGACCGACCCAGGCCCGGCCTTCGAGTGGCCGCGGCTCCGGACCCTGCTGCGGATGGCGCTCGAATTGCCGGCGGGAGAGACGGCATGACGCTGCTCGCGCTGCTGCTCGCCCTCGTCGTCGAGCGCGTCGCGACGCGCCTGTTGCACCTGCGCGAGGCGCATTGGCTGGATGGCTACGCGGCCTGGGCCCGCACCCGCCTCGCCGGTCGAAGCGGCCCCGCGGGGGGCGCGCTGTGCGCGGCCGTGGCGCTGGTACCTGCGCTGCCGGTCGCTCTCGTCGCGGGCTGGCTCGCGCAGGGCGCGCCGACCATCGTCTGGCTCGCGTTCGCCTCGCTGGTGCTGGTGTTCTCGCTCGGGCCGCGCGACCTCGGCGACGAGGTGGACGACTACGTGGACCGCGAGCTCGCCGGGGACGAGGAGGGCGCGCGCCGCGCGGCCGCCGAGATCATCGAGCACGATGCCGCGCAGCGGCGGGGCGCGCGGGCGGATTCCGTCGAGGACGCGATCTTCGTCCAGGCGAACAACCGCGTGTTCGGCGTCGTGTTCTGGTTCGTCGCGCTCGGCCCAACGGGACTCGGTCCGGCGGCCGCGTGGCTGTTCCGGGTGAGCGACCTGATGCGCCGCTCGGACATCTCGGCCCATCAGGGCGTCGCCGACGGCCATGGCTGCGCGGAGCGCGTGCATTTCGCGCTGGCCTGGCTGCCGGCCCGGCTGCTGGCGCTCGGCTACGCCTTCGCCGGCAGTTTCGAGGACGCCCGGCAGGGCTGGCGTGCGCGCTATGCCGAACTGCCCGCGCAGCTGCTCGAGCGCAACGACTGGCTGCTCGTCCATGTGGGCCGCGCCGCGCTCGGGCCGCTGCCGCCGCCGGGGCCCGGCGTGCCGCTGCCGCCGCGTGCGGCGATGCGTCTCGCCAGCCGCGCGCTGGTCATCTGGCTGGTCGTGGTGGCAGTGCTGTCGCTCACGGCCTGGATCGCGTGAGCCGTACGGCCGCAATCATGCTCGCCTGGCTCTTCGCGGGCGTGGTCCTGGCGGCCGAGCCGCCGTCGCGCATCGTCAGCCTGGCGCCGAACGTGACGGAGCTGCTGTTCGCCGCGGGTGCCGGACCGCGACTGGTCGGCGTATCGGAGTGGAGTGACTACCCCGAGGCAGCCAGGGCCCTGCCCCGTATCGGCGACTCCTTCCGCCTCGACTACGAGCGCATCCTCGGGCTGTCGCCGGACCTCGTGGTCGCGTGGGAGACTGGAACGCCCGCTGCGCGGGTCGAGCGCCTGCGCGCGCTGGGACTGCGCGTGGTGAGCATCGGCGTCGAGACGCTGGACGACATTCCGCGGGCCATCGAGGAGCTCGGCCGCCTGGTTGGCACCGAGGCCGCGGCCTTGGCCGAGGCCGCGGCGCTGCGGCGAGGCATCGCGGCGCTCGAGGCGGAGTACGCCGGCAGAGCGCCGGTGACCGTGTTCGTGCAGCTCGACGAGCAGCCGCTGTTCACGGTGACGGGGCAGCACCTGATCAGCGGCATGCTGGCGCTCTGCGGCGGGCGCAACATCTTCGCCGACCTGCCGGGAGTGGCGCCCGCGGTGGACCTCGAGGCGGTGCTCGCGCGGGACCCGCAGGTGATCCTCGTCACCGCGGCCCGCGTGGACCCTGTGAAGCACTGGTCGCGCTGGCCGCAGATGACGGCGGTGCGCACCGGCAACGTGCGGCGGGTGCCGCCGGACGAGGTGACCCGAGCGACACCGCGCGTGCTGGCGGGTGCGCGAACGGTGTGCGAAACCCTCGACGCCGCGCGAGACCGGCTCGCGAACGGAGCGGGCCGATGAACCTGCTCAGCTGGCGCCGCGGTTCTTCTTCCAGAGAACCTCGCTGCCGTTCTCGTGCCGCGCCAGCACGCGCGCCAGAACGAACAGCAGGTCGGAGAGCCGGTTCAGGTAGGTGAGCGGCAGCGGGCCCACGTCCTCCTGCCGGGCGAGCGTCCATACGCGCCGCTCGGCGCGGCGACATACGGTGCGCGCGACGTGGCAGGCGGCGGCGGAAGGTCCGCCACCCGGCAGGATGAAGTCCTTGAGCGGCGGCAGGTCGGCGTTGAAGGCGTCGAGCTGCTCCTCGAGACGGGTGACGTGCGCTTCGTTGATGGCATGGTGGCCGGGAATGCACAGCTCGCCGCCGAGGTCGAACAGGTCGTGCTGCACGCCCGTCAGCACCTCGCGCACCGCGGCCGGCAGGTACGGCACCGCGAGCACCACGCCGATGCAGCTGTTGCACTCGTCCACGGTGCCGTAGGCCTCGACGCGCGCATCGTCCTTCGGCACGCGC
>JBBINN010000006.1:13720-33648 GCA_037443885.1 Gammaproteobacteria bacterium
AGGTCGCGGCCGAGCGTCAGGAACGCGCTGCGGCCGGGCGTGTTGTAGCCGCGGGCCAGCTCGTACTGCTCGTCGAAGAGGTTCTCGACGCGCGCGGTCAGCCGCCAGCCGGCGGGCAGTGCGAGCCGCGTCGAAAGGCTCGCCACGACGTAGGAAGGTAGCGTGACCGGCGCGGGGAAGCCGAAGTCGAGCCGGTCGCCGGCGGCGAGGACGTCGAGCGCCAGCACATGCGGCCCGATGCGCCGGCCGAGCGCGAGCGTGTAATTCTCGCGGGCGCGGCGCAGCAGGCGCTCGTCGCTGTCGCGGTCGCGCGGATCCTGCCAGGTGGCCGCGGCGCGCGCGAACCAGGCCTCGCCCTCGTAGCGCCAGGCGGCCTCCACGCCCTCGATGCGCGCGCGCGCGACGTTGCGGTTCTCGCCGTCGAAGGTGGCGAAATCGGTGACGACGTACTGGATCAGGTCGTCGATGTCATTGCGAAATGCCGCCAGGGTCAGCTGGTGGCGCTCGCCGATGCGGTGGCGCAGCGCGACCTCGACGCTCTCCGACGACTCCGGCTGGAGATCCGGGTTGCCGCCGAAGCCGTAGCGGTCGGTGGCGTCCGGCGCACGAAACGCCGTGCCGGCGGCGAGGGAAATCGACGTCGCGCCGGTCAGGGCGAACCCATACTCGAAGTTCCAGGTTGCTTCGCTGCCGAAATCCTCGTGATGCGTGTAGCCGATGCCGGCCAGCAGGCGGTGCCGGCCGGCAGAGTACTGGTCCTGCACGTAGGCCAGTTGCATGCCGGTGCCCTGGTCGAAGCCGAGGCCGAAGGACTCGGAGGCGGCGTCCTCGTGCTGCAGCAGCACGCCTGCGGTGACCATGTGTCTGTCCCCGACGGCAACGTCGTTCTGCCAGTCGAGCTGCCAGCGCCGAGTCCTGAGGTAGTCCGGCGACTGGTTCTGATCGATGCGGTCGAGTGCGTGGCCGAGCGTCACGCGCGTGTCCCAGCCCGCCCGCGGGCTGCCGGCGGCCTCGAGCGCGAAGGCCGCGTTCTCGAAGTCCTGGTCCACGGGCGTGACGAAGAAGTCGGAGTATTCGGAGGTGCCGCTCGCGTACCAGGCGCGCGCGGCGAGCTCGACCCCGGCCAGCTTGCGCTGCGCAAAGGCGTTGGCGCTCAGGTTGCGGTAGCCGCGGTCGACGGTGTCTCCCGTGCGGGTCGGGAAGCCCGCGCTGTCGAGCCAGCTGACGCCAAGTGCGCCGCCGCCGTCCTCTCCGCCGAAGCCGGCCGCGAAGGCGGCCGAGCGCGTGTCGTAGCTGCCGCCGCCGACCTCGAGGGAGGTGCCGGGCGCGCGGCGGGTGATGACGTTGATCACCCCGCCGATCGCGTCCGAGCCGTAGAGCGTGGAGCGCGGTCCCTTCACGACCTCGACGCGCTCGATCATCGATGGCGGGATGTTCTGCAGCGCCGCCACGCCGATGGTGCCGGGGTTGATGCGCACGCCGTCCACCAGCACCAGCACGTGGTTCGACTCGGTGCCGCGCAGGAACAGCGAGGTCTGCTGGCCGGGCCCGCCGAGGCGGACCGGCTCGATGCCCGCGCGGAAGCGCAGCGCGTCGGCGACATCGGCGCCGGGCAGGCGCGCAAGCTCCTCGGCCGTGATCACTTCGACCGAGGCGAGCACCTCGGCGGGCGCCGCGGGCGTGCGCGTGGCGGTCACGATGAGCGGCTCGAGGGCCGGTGAGTCTGCGAGCGCGGACAGCGAAACGGTGGCGCCGACGGCGGCCACCCAGGATCTCGTCATTGTCATGCTCCCTCCCATGCACTCCCGCAGGGGACGTCAAATGTCCGCGATGCGGTGGAGGGGAGGGACAGTACGGCGAGGGCCGGACCGGCCGTCGCCCACCGCGACACGGCGCCTTCGACAGGCCGGTCTCCGGGCTTTCGGCGGGCCTTGCGGGCCTTCGTGTCGCCTTCCCGCCGGCCTGTGCCGGCAGTGGCTGCAGCGGACGCTGCGTGACGCGAATTCAGCCGATTACCGTTGCGGGGGCAGCGCCGGAATCGCGATCGCTCGCTCACCGGCTTCCCGTTTAACCCGGGCGGACCCGGGTCACCTGTCGGCGAGCACTGTAGGTAGGCGACCCCGGTCGGTCAAGCTCGGGTTGACGAAGTTTCGCCCGCGCCGCAGGCTGCGCGCGTTCCGTCACTCGAGTCCAGCCATGTCCCGATCCGCCCACCTGGATGCCGCCCTCGACGCCGCCGCCGCCGCGGCCGAGGTGATCCGCGGCCTGTATCGCCAGAACGTCCGGGTCGAGGTCAAGTCCGACAAGACGCCGGTGACCGAGGCCGACGTCGGCGCCGAGCGCGCGATCCGCGCCGTGCTCGAGGCGCGCTTCCCGGGCTACGGCTTCTACGGCGAGGAGACGGGCGCGAGCGCGATGGAGGCCGAGTTCGTGTGGCTCGTCGATCCGATCGACGGCACCAAGGCCTTCGTGCGCGAGTACCCGATGTTCTCGACTCAGATCGCGCTGATGCACCTCGGAGAGCTGGTGCTCGGCGTATCGAGCGCGCCGGTGTACGGCGAGCTGGCCTGGGCGGAGCGAGGGCAGGGCGCCTTCCTCGACGGGCAGCGCCTGCAAGTGAGTGACATCGCGGATCTCTCTTCGGCCGCGCTCTCGGCCGGCAACCTCAAGTCGCTGGCCTCGAGCGGGGCCTGGGGCCGATACGGCGAGGTCGTCGCCGAGGTGAGCCGCATCCGCGGCTACGGCGATTTCCTGCACTACCACCTGCTCGCGGCCGGCAAGATCGACGCGGTGATCGAGTCCGACCTCAACATCCTCGACATTGCGGCGCTCGCCGTGATCGTCGAGGAGGCGGGTGGGCGGGTCACCGACCTCGCCGGTGGACCGGTGACGCTCGCGACCACGAACCTGCTCGCGACCAACGGCAGGCTGCACGACCGGCTGCTCGAGCAACTGCGCTGGGGTCGCTGATGCGCCGTCCGGGCTGCCCATTTTGGGCGACCGAGGCAGAGCCGGGTGATTGCGGGCAGGTAAATTGACGGGTTTCGCGTCGGCCGACGGGGAGAGATTTCGATGCCGCCTATTCCGACGAAGCTGCGCCGCCACTGGCTTGCGGCAGCCGCCAGCACGGCCGTGCTGGCCGGCGGCTGCTCGAGCGAAGCCCCGCCGGTTGCTGCAGACGATGTCGCGAGACCCGCCGAGATCCTGGAAGTCGGCGTTTCCGGAGCAGGGTCCGGGCTGCGCTTTCCAGGCCGCGTCCGGGCGGCTCAGCGGGCGGAGCTCACCTTCAGCGTGCCCGGCAAGCTCGTCGAGCTGCCGGTCCGGGAAGGCCAGCAGGTGGCGGCCGGCGCGCTCATCGCGCGCCTCGACCCGGCCAGCTACCAGACGCGCCTCGCCTCGGCACAGGCGGAGTTCGACAAGGCGAAGAGCGACTACGAGCGCGTGAGGACCATCTGGGAGCGCTCCCAGGCCGTCGCGCAGGTCGACGTGGACCAGAAGCGCACGGCGATGGAGGTCGCTCGCTCGACCCTCGCCGCGGCTCGCAAGGACGTGGCCGACACGCGGCTGACGGCGCCCTTCGCCGGCGTCGTGGCGCGCCGCCACGTCGAGAACTTCCAGAACGTGCAGGCGAAGGAGCCGATCGTCAGCCTGCAGGACGCGGCGCAGCTCGAGGTGGTGATCCACGTCCCCGAGCGCGTGGTGCGCGGCGAGCCGAGGCGGGCCGAGGGGTACGCGACCTTCGAGGACGTGCCGGACCGCCGCTTCCCGGTGAAGCTGAAGTCGATCGCCACGGAGGCCGACCCGCAGACGCAGACCTACGAAGTGGTCCTCGGCCTCGCCGTGCCCTCCGGGGTGACGGTGCTGCCGGGGATGTCCGCGACCGTCGTCCCGCAGGAGGCGACCGGGCCGGGCGTGGATGCCGTCGTGCGAGTGCCCGTCGAGGCGGTGTTCGCCGATGCCGAGGGCGTGCCGCAGGTCTGGGTCGTGGATGCCGAGAGCTCGCGCGTCGTGGCCCGGTCGGTCGAGACCGGCGCGCTGGAAGGCGGCGAAGTGGTGGTGATCCGGGGACTGACCGCGGGCGAGCGCATCGTGACTGCCGGCGTCCATCACCTGCGCGCCGGCATGCGCGTTCGCCCGCTCTGACCTGCGAGGCGGCCCGTGAATCTCGCCGAGCTGACGCTGCGCAAGCCCACGATCGCGTGGGTGAGCTGCCTCCTGCTGCTGGTGGGCGGCTACATCGCCTACCAGGGACTCGGGCGCTTCGAGGATCCCGAGTTCGTGATCCGGCAGGCGGTCATCACGACGCCCTACCCGGGTGCCCTGCCGACGCAGGTCGCCGAGGAGGTCACGGACGTGATCGAGGGCGCCGTGCAGCAGCTGCAGGAGCTGAAGGAGGTCACCTCCGTCTCCCGCATGGGCAGCTCGACCGTCAAGGTCGAGGTGGACATGCGCTTCGCGCGCACGCGTGACGAGCTGGAGCAGGTCTGGGACAAGCTCAGGCGCAAGATCGCCGATGCGCAGCGCGGGCTGCCGCCGGGCGCGGGGCCGTCGATCGTCAACGACGACTTCGGCGACGTCTATGCGCTGTTCTTCGCCATCACCGGCGAGGGCTACAGCCTGCGGCAGATCCACGACTACGTGGACGGCCTGCAGCGCGAGCTGCTGCTGGTTCCCGGTGTCGCCAGGGTCGCGACGCTCGGCGGGCCGCGCGAGGCGATCTTCGTCGACATTTCCTCGGCCCGGGCCGCGCAGCTCGGCATCCCGCTCGAGCGCATCCACGCGGCGCTGCGCGAGCAGAACGTCATCACCCCGGCCGGAAACGCGCTGGCCGGGTCGCTGCGCATCGAGGTGAGCCCCACCGGCCAGCCCGCCTCCGTCGAGGCTGTCGCAGGCCTCGCGCTCGCGTCGGCATCCGGCGACCGCGTCATCTTCCTCCGGGACGTGGCCGACGTGAGTCGTGGCTACGTCGAGCCGCCGCAGGCGCTGATGCGCTTCGACGGCCAGCCGGCTATCGGGCTCGGCGTCTCGAACGTCTCGGGCGGGAACGTCGTCGCGATGGGCGACGCGGTCCGCGCCCGGCTTGCGGAGCTCGAGGCCCAGCGGCCGGTCGGCATGGAGCTCAACGTCGTTTCCTACCAGTCCGACTCGGTGCGCGCCGCGGTGGACGGCTTCGTCGTCAACCTCGTGGCCGCGGTGGTCATCGTGGTCCTCGTGCTGGTGGTATTCATGGGCCTGCGCAGCGGCCTGATCGTGGGCGCGGTCCTGCTGCTCACGGTGGCCGGCACGCTGGTGGCGATGCTGCTCGACGACATCGCGATGCAGCGCATCTCGCTCGGCGCGCTGATCATCGCGCTGGGCATGCTGGTGGACAACGCAATCGTGGTCACCGACGGCATCCTCGTGCGCATGCAGCGCGGCGAGGATGCCGCGCGCGCGGCGGTCGAGGTGGTGGAGGCCACGAAGTGGCCGCTACTCGGCGGCACGGCCGTGGGCATCCTCGCCTTCAGCGCGATCGGGCTGTCGCCCACGGACATGGGCGAGTACGCCGGCTCGCTGTTCTGGGTGATCCTCTACTCGATGCTGCTCAGCTGGCTGTTCGCGGTGACGCTGACGCCGCTGTTCTGCGTACGGTTCCTCAAGGTCGCCGCGCAGACCGACGGCGAGCCGCAGGCCGGCGCGCTGATGACGCGCTACCGCGGCCTGCTCCGCGCCGTGCTGCGCCGGCGCGCGTTCACGGGCCTCGTGCTGCTCGCCCTCCTGGCGGGCGCCGTGGGCGGCTTCGGTTTCGTGCCGCCGGGCTTCATGCCGGAATCGGCGCGGCCGCAGTTCGTGGTGGACATGTCCCTCCCACAGGGCACGGACATCCGGGCGACGGCTGCCGAACTCGAGAAGGCGGAGGAGTACGTCCGCTCGCGTCCCGGCGTCACGCACGTCACCACCTTCGTCGGGCAGGGCGGGCTGAGGTTCATGCTGACCTACTCGCCCGAGGATCCGAACAGCGCCTACGGCCAGCTCCTCGTGGACGTCGAGGACGCGAAGCTGATCCCGGGGCTCGTCACCGAGCTGCAGGCCTCGCTCGAGGAGCGCCATCCGGGCGCCGAGGTCAAGGCCTGGAAGTTCATGCTCGGCCGCGGCGGCGGCAAGAAGATCGAGGCGGCCTTCCGTGGCCCGGATCCGCAGGTCCTGCGCCGTCTGGCCGACCAGGCGACCGCCATCATGGCAGCCGACCCCGGCGCGGTGGCGGTGAGGGACGACTGGCGGCAGAAGGTGCCGGTGCTGCGCCCTGCGCTCGACGACGTGGCCGCGCAGCGCGCCGGCGTGTCGCTGCCGCAGGTCAGCGATGCCCTGAATCGCGCCCTCACCGGCAGCCAGGTCGGCGTCTACCGCGAGGGCGACGACCTGATCCCCATCGTATCGCGCGCCCCGGCCGATGAGCGGTCATCGTCGACGCAGCTCGACAGCGTGCAGGTGTACAGCCCCACGGCGCAGCGATACCTGCCGCTCGGGCAGCTCGTCAGGGGCGTCGAGGTCGAGTGGGTCGACGCGATGATCCGCCGCGTGGACCGCTTCCCGACCATCAAGGCCCAGGCGGATCCGCTGCCCGGCGCGCTGCCCGCGCCACTGCTCGACCGGCTGCGGCCGCAGATCGAGGCCATCGAGCTTCCGCCGGGCTATGCGCTCGAGTGGCACGGCGAGTACAAGGCCTCGCGGGAGGCGAACGAGGGTCTCGCCCAGTCGGCGCCCTACGGCTTCGCCGCGATGATCCTCGCGGTGGTGTTCATGTTCAGTGCGCTGCGCCAGCCGCTCGTGATCTGGCTCACCGCGCCGCTCGCCATCGTCGGCGTGACCGCGGGCCTGCTGCTCTTCCAGGCGCCCTTCGAGTTCATGGCGATCCTGGGCTTCCTGAGCCTGATCGGCATGCTGGTCAAGAACTCGATCGTGCTGGTGGACCAGGCGGATGCGGAGATCCGGGACGGCAAGCCCGGGCTGCAGGCGGTGATCGACGCCGCCGTCAGCCGCGCGAGGCCCGTGTTCCTGGGCGCCCTGACCACGATCCTGGGTGTGGCACCGCTCCTGATGGACCCGTTCTTCAAGAGCATGGCGGTGACCATCATGTTCGGCCTCGCCTTCGCGACGCTGCTGACGCTGGTCGTGGTGCCGCTGCTGTACGCGGCGGTGTTCCGCCTGCGCGAGTCGCCGGCCGGCTGAAGGGCCGGCGGCCGGCTCCGATGCGTCGGAGGCTCAGGTCCGCCGCGTAGCGTCGCCTGGTGCGTGCGGAGCGAGCAGCGGCAGGATGCGGTTCGCCGCGTCGTAGAAGCGCTCGAGCGCCTCGAGGTCGAAATCGGCGAAGTCCTGGCGCGTCTTCGAGGTCACCAGCAGCTTGTCCCTGCCGATCTTCTGGATCCAGCCCTTCTCGACGAGCCACGCGATCTTGCGCCGGACCGTTTCCCGGGGGATGCCGGTCGAGGCACTGACCGACATCGCGTTGCAGGGACGGAGAAAATCCTTGTGGGCGCCCTTGGTGACCAGCGCGTGCAGGCTTTCGTCAGAGCGCGCGGCAACCTCGTCGTAGAAGCGACGCAGGTTGTAGTGGGCAATGACCCCGAGCACCACCGCCGCGGCCAGGTCGCCGCCAAAGACCTGGTTCACCCGGACGAGGTGCTCGGTCATGAACCGGCCGAGCAGGTAGGACACCTCCGTGTGACTCTCGCGCAGCCGCTGTATGTCGAGCATGTTTCATTCCCCACGCGGTGCCGGCCAGGCGGTCGCGTCAGTGCATTTCGTCTTCCCTCGGGCGTCGCGAGGTCAGCTCACGTTGGCGCGCTCGTAGCGGACCTCGCCCTTGCCCGTGTCGCCCACGCAGCGCCAGCCACGGGCCTCGTAGAAGCTGCGTGCCTTCGTGTCCGTGCCCGTCGTGAGCCACAGTACCGGCACCGGCTGCGTGGCGAACCACTCGATCATGGTCGCGTGCAGCGCCGAGCCGATGCCCTGGCCCTGCGCGTCGGGCCGCACGAACAGGGCCCAGACGCTGCCGGTCTCCGCGAGCCCGATCGCGAAGCCCAGGATGACGCCCTCATGCTCGACGACCCAGCCGCGGCCAGTCTCCTCGATCGACGCGCGCAGCTCCTCGTCAAGGATCCTGCCCGGCGTCAGCGTGTTCTCGGTGACCGCATACCGGACTTCCCAGAGACCGGGCATGTCGTCGACGACGGCCTGTCGAAGCCTCACTCCGTCCATGACCGCCGAGTTCAGGCGCCGCCGCGGGCCCGCTCGACCCGCGCGAGCAGCCCGGCGATGAAGCGCTCGCGCTCCTTTGGCGACACCAGCTGGAACCGGCCTCGAAAGCTCACCTTCACGCGCCGCAACGACATCGCCGGCGCCGCCCACAGGGCGCCACTTGGCGCGACGCCGGTGATGTCGGCGTAGGCGATGCGCTGACGCGCCACACCGAACTGGATCAGCAGGTGTTCGTCCGCGAGCGTATAGCGGCACGGCAAGCCGACAAGGAAGGTGAGCAGCACCATGAAGCCCGCGAGGCCGAAAGAGAACCAGGCCTCGGCCGGGCTCGTCTCCAGTGCCGCGAAGCCGCCTGCCAGCGCGGCGGCGAGTCCGCCGGCGGCGGCCAGCGCGATCCAGGCGTCGACACTGGTCGGGAATGTCTCTTCATTCATCGTGGCCTGGTGCCTCTATGCCGCTCACGGTCGCAGATCCGGCGTAATGATGCCTGACCGTGAGGATGCCGCCCATGGCTGCTCGCTACTCGCGCGGCAGCGGCAGGCCCTGCTGGCGCAGGAAGCTGAGCTTGTCCCAGTAGCCGCGCTGGAACACGATCCTGCCGCCGAGCACGTGGAAGAAGCCACAGCCGCGCAGGCCCAGCGGGTCGCGCCACTCGAGGATCGCCCACTCGCCGTCCTCGAACAGGTTCTCGACGATGCAGACCATCTTCGCCGCAGCGAAGCCGCAGGCGAACATCCCGCGGATCGCCTCCCGTCCTTCGACCGGCGACTCGGCGACCTGGTGGTTGACCGCGTCCTCGGCATAGAAGCCGGCGAGCGCGTCGGCGTCCGCGCGGTTGAAGGCCTCGACCCATCGCAGGACGAGTTCGCGCGGTCTCATGGCTGGCACCTGTTGTACGTGTCTTCGATGGGCCGATGTTCGTCAGGAGACCACGCGCCCGAGGTGGGGCATCGATGGCCAGCGCCGGAGGTCATCTTCGTTTCACTCCGACTGGAGCAGCCCCATCGACCGGAGGACGGCGCGCACGATCTGCTCCCTCCTGGGCAAATCCTCCAGGCGCCGCGGCGTATCCATGTTCAACGCAAAGAAGACGGCGCCCTCCTGCGTCTCGACCCACCCCACCCACCAGCCGTAGCTTCCTTCCCAGCCGGTCTTCGCGCGAAGTATCCAGCTGCGCCCGGCCTCGACGATCATGAGGTCCTTCACCAGGCGCTGGTGCTCCACCCGGAATGGCAGCTCGTTCCGATAGAGCTTCCTGAGGAAGGCAACCTGCTCGTGGGCCGAGATCCGGAGGTTCCCGTCGACCCAGTAGTTGACCTGTGCGGCCGAAGGGTCGGCATTGCCGTAGTTCGCGACCTCCAGGTAAGCACGTGCCCTGGCTTCACCGATCTGCCTGGCAAATCCCTCGTAAACCCACAGGGTCGAATTGCGCATCGCGGAACGCAGGGTCTGGTCCTGGTTGTGGCCCGGAAAGTTCCGCGCCACGCCATCCCATTCGAATATCTGGAACTCGTCGACAACCGCTCCTGCATCCAGCGCGAAGAGGGTGTGAGGTATCTTGAACGTGGAGGCCGGTGAGTAGCGTCGGACGGCCCTGTCGCGATTGAAGACGAGCATCGTGGGTGGAGTCTGGCGCTCGTCGACGACGACCAGCGTGCCGGTGGCGCCGAACTCGGCGAAGTACGCGCCCCACTCGGGCTTGTCGAGCGTGCCGTCATCGGCTGCCGCGACGCCGGAAATGATGGACGCAAGCAGGATTGCCCAGAGCCTCGCCGTCACGAGTCTGCTTCCCTCGCTGCCTGACGCCCGTCGGTCGAATCGATGCGGTCCAGTCGCAGCGTCCATGGGTCAACGGATCCGGTCCAGGAAGCGGAACACCTCGACGAAGATCTCCTCGAGCTGCGCGTCGGTGGGGCTGTGACCCGACTGCGGGTCGAACAGGATCCGGTGTGCTACCGCGGAACGGCCCAACGTTTCCAGAAAGCGCTCGAAGGTGGCTGGCGGAATCTGGTCGTCCTGCCCGCCGTGCCAGAGGAAGAAGGCGGGGTCGTCGTCGCTGAAGTGGGCGTAAGGCGTGAACATCCGCAGCGTCTCGTTCCGGTCGAAGGGACTGCCGGGCGGAAACAGGTTCCGCGCCACCATGCGGAATTGTTCGTCTTCGGAGCTGGCGAAGACATCTTCCACGATATCCAGGCGGTCCACCGGTCCCGCGATGTTGAGAATGCCCACGATCCGGATCCCCTGGTCCAGCGGGAACGGATAGTCGGGGTCCCCCTGGGAGAATCCGACCGTGCTGGAGATCTGTCCTCCGGCCGAGAACCCTCCCGTGACGACCTTGTCGAGACGCAGGCCATACTCGTCGGCGTGCCGACCCAGGTGATTCAACGCGAGGGTGAGGTCCTCGGTCGCCAGCGCTATCCCTTCCCGGATGCGGTAGTTCACGTTCACGACGTTCATGCCTTTCCGGAGAAAGGGCCCGATGTAGCGTGCGTTGTTCGCCTTGTCCCCGAAGGAGAATCCGCCTCCATGGAGGAAAACGATGGTGAAGTTCCCGGGTCCGAGGCCTTGTGCATCCTTCGCCAGGTACAGGTCCATCCGCTGGCGGTCGTGCGGGCCGTAAGATTCGTCGGTCAGGACGCGGTAGCGGTCCTCGATGGCGCGCTCTCCGGGGC
Source organism: Gammaproteobacteria bacterium (assembly GCA_037443885.1). Taxonomy (GTDB): domain Bacteria; phylum Pseudomonadota; class Gammaproteobacteria; order Steroidobacterales; family Steroidobacteraceae; genus SG8-30. The sequence continues at coordinate 24,631 of JBBINN010000006.1, forward strand.
CCTCCGGTGACGACAGGGGCGCTGCGGGCGAAGCCACGGAACACGAAGCCGCGAAGAATGCGATCAGCAGGAAGGGGAGTCGGAATGCCGCGCGCTCAGCGTGTGCCATGGGCCTGACTCCCGGCGGTCTCTTCGTTCAGGCAGGTCACTGCGTGAATACCGGGCATCTCGGCTCCAGCGAAGGCCTGGGAAGCAATGCAGAGACTGCGCTCACGGGATGGCTTGCAGCATGGCCGCCATGCGCTGGTGGATCAGATTGATCGCCTTGAGCGGACGGAGCATCACCTTGAACTCGACAATGTGCCCCGCTTCGTTCCACTTGATGATGTCGACACCGTTGATCATGACGCCATCGATCTCGGTCTCGAATTCGAGCATCGCGTCCGAGCTCCCGACGATCTCGCGCACGTAGCGAAAAGTCGGGTTGAAGAGCACCTGGAAGGCCGCGGCCAGGTACATTCGGGTGACCCTCTTGCCACGCTGCGGCGTGTGAACAACGGGTGAAAGAAACACCGCGTCTGCATCGAGCAGCGCATCGAGTCCGCGCGGGTCCCGCTCCCTGACGAGCCGATGCCAGACTTCGACGGGATGCTCTGACACTCAAGTCTCCTTCGTGCCGGCTTGCCGTCCAGCGCTCCGCATCACCTGCCGGCGGAAGCGGCGAAGCCCGTTGAAGCCGGTCGGGCGCCTGCGGTTCCCAGGCCGCATGTTCATGGCGCCAGGTAAATCGTTTTCCCCTCCTTGATCGTCTCTACTACCCTGATGTCCTTGATCGCCATCTTGTCGACCTCGAGCGGGTTCTTATCGAGGATCACGAGATCCGCGAGCTTGCCGGCCTCGAGCGAGCCCTTGGATTCCTGCTCGCCATACTGCTCGGCGGCCCAGATCGTCATGGCCTTCAGGCCCTCGAGCGGCGTGACGCGCTGGTCCGGGCCGATTTCGGCGCCCGCGCGCGAGATCCGGTTCACCGCCGACCAGAGCATGAACATCTGGTCGAGCGGCGCCACCACGGCGTCGGTGTGGTTCGTCGGTCGCAGGCCCGCGTCGATCGCGTCGCGCATCGGGCTGATGTACATCGCCTGCTCCTCGCCTCGGTTCCTGATGTGCGCCTCGGCGAAGTAGTACGTGTGCAGCGTGTAGAAGGACGGGCGGATCCTGTACTTGACGTACATCGGGATCTGGTCCTTGCGCGTGAACTGCGCGTGGATCGCCGTCACGTTGCGGTCCCTGGTCAGGTCGTCGGCGGCCGCGAACTCGTGTGCCTTGATCAGGGAATCGATCGCCGCGTCGCCGTTGACATGGAAGGTCACGGGCACGCCGAGGCCGTAGACTTTCTTGAGGGCCTGGTTGATGACTTCCTGTGGCGCGGCCAGCTCTCCCTTCCAGTTCACCTCGCCGCCTGGCCCGCCGGTCAGGTACGGCGTCGTGAACGCCGCGGTCCGGCCTTGCGGCGAGCCGTCGATCGTGATCTTCACCCCGCCGATCTTGAAGCGCTGGTGGTACTTGCCCCAGTCGGCGACGGGGAACTCGGCGAGGATCCTCTCAAGGTCGGTGATGAACGGATACGCGACGACGTCGATGCTGTTGGCGCCGGCATCGGCCGCGCGCTTGATCATCCGGAGCTGTGCAAGGTGGGTGGCGCCCTCGTGCGCGGTCGTGATGCCCGCCTCGGCATACATCCGGTGCGCGGCCTTCGTGCCCTCGATCTCCTGCTCAGGCGTGAGCGGCGGCGTCTTCTCGAACACCGGCAGGAATGCGGTCTCCATGATCAGGCCGTACGGCTCGTTCGTGCCCGGCTTGCGGACGATGATTCCTCCCGCGGGGGTCTCGGTGTTGGCATCGATGCCATAGTGCTTCAGGGCCAGGCTGTTCAACACGGCCCCGTGCATGGAGACGTGATCGACGCGCACAGGGTTGTCCGGGAACGCATTGTCGAGGTCGTCGCGGTTGAGCAGGCGCCCGCCCGGCATGACGGTATCGTCGTAGCCGTAGGCCATGATCAGCTCGCCCTTGGGAATGCTCCGGTCGGCGGCGAACCTCTTGAGCTCGGCGACGATGCTGTCGACGTCCTTGCCCGGTCCAGCCGGAGGCGCGTAGAGCTTGGCCTGGCTCGCCACCGACAGCGCATTGATATAGTGGCTGTGGGCATCGATGAAACCGGGCAACAGGGTTTTGCCCCCGAGGTCGACGATCCGCGTGCCGGTGCCCTTGTGAGCGTTCTCGAGGTCCGCGCGCGTGCCCACGGCGAGGATCCTGCCGCCCTTGACCGCCAGCGCTTCCGCGCTCGGCTGCCGGTCGTCGATGGTGACGATGTCACCACCCACGTACAGGATATCGGCGGCATTGGCCTGCGGCGGCGGCGCTTGATGAGCCGCGCCTGGGGCTTGCGCCTTGCCGCAGCCTGCGATCGCGGCAACCGCCACGAGGGCTGCAAGCAAGCGGGGGAGGGTGAGCCTCATGTGCGTCTCCTGCCGGGCTCGGAAGTAATGCGGACCAACGCCAGACGAGGTTGAAACGAGCGCCGGACAGAATGACGCAGCCTGTGTCGGGCGGCAACCGGCGTTCCCGGGACGTGCTCCGGCAGTGCGCCTCTACGGGTCCGGGCGGCACGGCACGCCGGTCTGCCGCGCGGCCCTAATAGATCGAGATCTCCCGCAGGCCCCGCGAGCTGCGCGCTCCGCGGAACATGCCCTCGGTATTGAACTCCATGGCGATGTTGCCTTCGCGGTCCACCACGATAACGCCTCCATCGCCGCCGAGGGCCGCGAGTCGCCCCTGGACGGCGGTGCGGGCGGCCTCGTCCACCGGCAGGCCGCGGTATCTCATCAGCGCGCTGATCTCGTGGGCGATCACGCCGCGAATGAAGAACTCGCCGGAGCCGGTGGCGGAGACGGCGCAGGAGCCGTTGTCGGCATAGGTGCCGGCGCCGATGATCGGCGAGTCGCCGACGCGGCCCCACTTCTTGTTCGTCATGCCGCCGGTGGACGTGGCGGCTGCGAGGTTGCCCTCGGCGTCGAGCGCGACCGCGCCGACGGTGCCGTAGTAGCCGATGTCGGCGGCGCTGAGGCGCTCGCCACGCCGCGCCTGCTCGAGCTGCTGCCAGCGTCGCTCGGTGTAGAACCAGCTCCGCGGCACGAGCGCCAGCCCGCTCTCGAGCGCGAAATCCTCGGCGCCCTTGCCCGTCAGGAACACGTGGGGCGAGCGCTCCATCACCAGCCGGGCGAGCTCGATGGGGTTGCGGACATGCCGCAGTCCGGCGACGGCGCCGGCGCGCAGCGTCTGGCCGTCCATCACCGAGGCATCCAGCTCATTGATGCCCTCGGCGCTGAATACCGCGCCGCGCCCGGCGTTGAACAGCGGCGAGTCCTCGAGGATCTTCACGGCGGCGACTGTGGCATCCATGCTGCTGCCGCCGGACTCGAGGATCGCGTAGCCGGCGTCGAGGGCCTTGCCGAGGTCCTCCCTGTAGCTCTTCTCGACCTCGGGCGTCATGGCGGCGCGGCTGATGACGCCGGCGCCGCCGTGGATGGCGATCGCGAACATGGGGGATTCCTCAGCGAGGGTGAGGGACGACACCGCTGCCAGCAGCAGGATCAGAAGTCGGGCAGGCAGCGTTCGGAGCATCGTGCAGTCTCTCCGCAGTGTCGTCCGCGGCGCCGGGTGTGCGGGGCCGGCCGGTGGCCGCTATTATCCCGGAATGCCGGCTGGAGCGGGCCAACTCGCGTGACCGGCCGGCCCAGTCCCCGGGGAGAGCGAATGATCCGGCCGATCCGCAGGCTCATGGTCGCCAATCGCGGCGAGATCGCCATCCGCGTCATGCGCGCGGCGGCCGAGCTCGGCATGAAGACGGTGGCGATCTACTCGCAGGAGGATCGCTTCTCCCTGCACCGGACCAAGGCGGACGAGGCCTATCTGGTCGGCGCGGGCAGGGGTCCGGTCGAGGCCTACCTGGACATCCCGGACATCATCCGGGTGGCCCGCGAGGCGCAGGTGGATGCCATCCACCCGGGCTACGGCTTCCTGTCCGAGAATCCGGAGTTCGCCGAGGCCTGCGCGGTGGCCGGGGTCATCTTCATCGGCCCGCGCCCGGACAGCATGCGCCGCCTGGGCAACAAGGTGCAGGCGAGGAATCTCGCGGTGGCCGCCGGCGTGCCGGTCATGCCGGCGACGGGGCCGCTGCCGCAGGACGCCGCGGAGGCTGCGCGCCTCGCGCGCGGCGTGGGCTACCCCGTCATGCTCAAGGCCAGCTGGGGCGGCGGCGGGCGCGGCATGCGCATCGTCGAGGACGAGGCCTCGCTCGCGGAGCTGGTTGCGACCGCGCGCCGCGAGGCCAAGGCGGCCTTCGGCAACGACGAGGTGTATCTCGAGAAGCTGATCCGCCACGCCCGCCACATCGAGGTGCAGGTGCTCGGCGACGCGCACGGCAATCTCGTGCACCTGTGGGAGCGCGACTGCACGGTCCAGCGCCGCAACCAGAAGGTGGTGGAGCGGGCGCCGGCGGTGTTCCTCGACGAATCGCAGCGCACGGAGCTCACCGGCTACGCGCTCGCGATCGGCCGCGCCGCTGACTACGTCAACGCGGGCACGGTGGAGTTCCTGCAGGACGCGGACACCGGGAAATTCTATTTCATCGAGGTCAACCCGCGCATCCAGGTCGAGCACACCGTCACGGAGATGGTCACGGGCGTGGACCTCGTGAAGGCGCAGATCCGCATCGCCCAGGGCGCCCGCATCGGCGAGCCGGACAGCGGCGTGCCGCCGCAGGAGAAGATCGGCGTCTCGGGTCACGCGATGCAGTGCCGGGTCACCACCGAGGACCCGGAGAATGGCTTCATCCCGGACTACGGCCGCATCACGGCATACCGCAGCCCGGCGGGCTTCGGCGTGCGCCTCGACGCGGGCACGGCCTACACGGGTGCCTTCATCACCCGCTGGTACGACTCGCTGCTGGTCAAGGTGACCACCTGGGCGCCGACGCCTGCCGAGTGCAGCCGGCGCATGCACCGCGCGCTGTGGGAGTTCCGCATCCGTGGCGTGACGACCAACCTGCGCTTCCTCGACCAGGTGGTCACCCACCCGAGCTTCGCCGACGGCAGCTACACCACCAAGTTCATCGACCAGACGCCGGAGCTGTTCCAGTGGCCTCGCCGGCGCGACCGCGCGACGCGGCTGCTCGGCTTCATCGGCGAGGTCATCGTCAACGGCAACCCGGAGGTCCGCGGCCGGCCCCGGCCGGCGCACGCGCCGGAGCCGAGGCTGCCCGCGGTGCCGGCGGCCGCACCGCCGCCGGGCAGCCGGCAGATACTGGAGGAGCGCGGGCCGAAGGGCCTCGCGGAGTGGATGCTCGCGCAGCAGCAGCTGCTCATCACCGACACCACCATGCGCGACGCGCACCAGTCGCTGCTGGCCACGCGCTTTCGCACGCACGACATGGCGCGGATCGCGCCGTGGTACGCGGGCCTGGCGCCCGGGCTGTTCTCGGTCGAGTGCTGGGGTGGCGCCACGTTCGACGTCGCCATGCGCTTCCTGAAGGAGTGCCCCTGGGAGCGGCTCGCCGCCTTCCGGGAGGCGATGCCGAACCTGCTGCTGCAGATGCTGCTGCGCTCGGCCAACGCGGTCGGCTACACGAATTATCCGGACAACGTCGTGCGCCACTTCGTCGCCCAGGCCGCGCGCGCCGGCGTCGATGTCTTCCGCGTCTTCGACTCCCTCAACTGGGTCGAGAACATGCGCGTCGCCATGGACGCGGTGATCGAATCCGGCAAGGTCTGCGAGGCGGCGATCTGCTACACGGGCAACCTCGCCGACCCGCGCTGCACGAAGTACGACCTCCAGTACTACCTGAAGATGGCGCGCGAACTGGAGAGGGCCGGCGCGCACGTGCTGGCCATCAAGGACATGGCCGGCCTCTGCCAGCCGCGCGCGGCCTACGACCTCGTGCACGCGTTGAAGCAGGAAGTCGGCCTGCCCATCCACTTCCACACCCACGACACCAGCGGCATCGCGGCGGCGAGCATCCTGATGGCGGTGGAGGCGGGCTGCGACGCAGTGGACGCCGCGATCGACTCGATGAGCGGTGGCACCTCCCAGCCCAACCTCGGCTCCATCGTCGAGGCGCTGCGCCATGGCCCGCGGGCGACGGCGCTGGATCCGGCGAAGGTGCGCATCCTGTCCGGTTACTGGGAGCAGGTGCGCCGGCTCTACGGCGCCTTCGAGAGCGAGATGCGCGCGGGCGCCTCGGAGGTGTATGTCCACGGCATGCCCGGTGGGCAGTACACCAACCTGCGGGAGCAGGCCCGCTCGCTCGGCATCGACGACCACCGCTGGCCGGAGGTGGCGCAGGCCTACCGCGACGTCAACGACATGTTCGGCGACATCGTCAAGGTGACGCCGTCGTCGAAGGTGGTGGGCGACATGGCGCTCGTGATGGTGACGAGCGGCCTCACCCGGGCCGATGTCGAGGACCCGGCGGTGGAAGTCGCCTTCCCGGAGTCCGTGGTCCAGTTCTTCCACGGCGATATCGGCCAGCCCTATGGCGGCTTCCCGGAAGCGCTGCAGAAGAAGGTGCTCAAGGGCAAGGCGCCGCTCACGCAGCGGCCCGGCGAGGTGCTGCCGCCGGCGGACCTCGCGGCGCTGCGCAGGAAGGCCGAGGAACAGTGCGGTCGGGCGATCACGGAGGTCGAGTTCGCCTCGGCGCTGATGTATCCGAAGGTCTTCGCCGAATACGTCGCGGACCGCAACGCCTTCGGCAACGTGAGCGTGCTGCCCACCCACGCGTTCTTCTACGGCATGGAGCCGGGCGAGGAGATCTCGATCGACCTCGAGCGCGGCAAGACGCTGATCGTCCGCTTCGTCACCGTGAGCGACGTCCACGACGATGGCACGCGCACCGTGTTCTTCGAGCTGAACGGCCAGCCGCGCTCCGTGCACGTGCGCGACAAGTCGCAGGGCGCAGTGCAGGAGGCGGCGCGCAAGGCCGACCCTGCGAACCCCAACCACGTGGGCGCGCCGATGCCGGGCACCGTGGCGACCATCGCGGTCGCGGTCGGCCAGAAGGTCGAGCGCGGCGACGTGCTGGTCACCCTCGAGGCCATGAAGATGGAAGCCGCAGTGCGGGCCGATCGCGACGGCGAGGTGATCGAGGTCGCGGTGCGCCCCGGCCAGCCGGTGGACGCCAAGGACCTGCTGGTGGTGCTGGCGTGAGCCGGGCATGCTGACGCCCGCCGGGCACCCGCTGCGTGACGAGCTGCTTGCGCGCTACCCCGTGCTGCAGTCGTTGCCCGAGGCGGACTTCGAGCGGCTGCTGGCGGAGGGCGCGCTGCGAAAAGCGACGGCCGGCGCCGTGCTCTTCGACGAGTCGCAGCCCTGCACCGGCTTTCCGTTCGTGCTGGAGGGGGCGGTCGGCGTGAGCAAGTACGGCGATGGCGGCCGCGAGATCCAGCTCTATCGAGTGGAAGCCGGCGACAGCTGCATCCTTTCGAGCAGCTGCCTGCTCGGCGCGGTTTCCTACAACGCCCATGGCGTGGCGCTCGCGGACTCAACCCTGTTCGTGCTGCCGGCACCCACGTTCAAGCGCTTGCTCGACGGCAGTCCCGCCTTCCGCAGCTATGTCTTCAGCCTGTTCGCGGGGCGCCTCGCCGACCTCATGCAGACGGTGGACGAGGTCGCGTTCAAGCGCCTAGACGTGCGGCTCGCCCGCCTGCTGCTTCGCCGGGGCCCGTCCATCAACGCCACCCACCAGCAACTCGCGGACGAGCTCGGCAGCGTGCGCGAGATCGTCAGCCGCATCATCCGGGGCTTCGCCGAGCAGGGACTGGTCAGGACCGGACGCGAACAGATCGAGGTGCTCGACCGGGCCGGCCTGGCCCGCATCGCAGGCGTGGAAGGCTGAGCCCCGCTTCGCCCGGTAACGCCGGGCGCTTCGCTCGACGGTGGGCCTCGCCTGCACCGGGTTCCCGCCGGACCCGCCGGAAATTAAACACGCGTTTGGCCCCGCGCATTGTGCCGGCCTCGCGCCGGGTGTCCAATTAACCATCGGGTTAATTGGGAGATGGCCATGGCGACGAAGACGGCACGGGCCGCGAAGGCAGCTCGGACCGGTCCGGGACGGCCACGGCGGACGCGCGGCCGGCCTCCGGCGGCGGAGCGGGACCTGCGCGCCGACCTGCTGGCCGCCGCACGCGAACTCTTCCTGAGCTATGGCTACCGGGCCGTGTCTGCGCGGCAGGTGGCGGCGAAGGCCGGCGCCAACCCCGCCATGGTCCACTACTACTTCGGCAGCAAGCAGGGCCTCTACACGGCGATGTTGCGCGAGGCGACGGCGCCCATGGTCGCGGCCGTCGACCGGATGCTCGCGGAGGCGCCGGGGCAGGCCGACCCCGCCGCCCTCATGGATGCCTACATGCGCGTGATCGGCCGCCATCCCTGGATCCCGGGGCTGCTGCTGCGGGAGGTCTTCGCCCCCGAGGGCGCCTATCGCGAGGACTTCATCCGGGAATTCGCGGGTCGCGTCGGCCCGCGGGTCGTGGAACTCATCCGCCGGGGCGTCGGCGCGGGCCGGCTGCGCGCCGACCTCGATCCCCAGCTGGCGCTGGTGTCCTTCCTGAGCCTCGCGCTCTTTCCCTTCATCGCCCGGCCCGTGCTGGGCCGCGTGCTCGACCAGCGTTTCGACGACGAAGGACTCGCGGCGCTGATCGGGCACAGCACGCGCCTGTTCGCGGCGGGCACCGCCGCAGGAACTCCGACATGAGCCGCTGGCTGCCGCTGCTGGCATTGCTCGCCCTGGCCGGCTGTGCCGGCGACGAGGGCGACGTCCTCCTCGGAACGCTCGAACGCGATCGGCTCGAGCTGGTCGCCGAGACGCGCGACCCGATCGTCGAGATCGCGGTGCGGGAGGGCGAGCAGGTGGCGTCGGGCCAGCCGCTGCTGCGGCTCGACCCGTCGGCGCTCGACGCCGCGCTGGCGGAGGCGGAGGGCGCGATCAGCGAAGCGAGGGCGCGGCTCGCCGAGGCGGTGACC
>JBBINN010000007.1:0-33224 GCA_037443885.1 Gammaproteobacteria bacterium
CACGCTGGCGATGAGCTGGCCCAGCAGCACGCCGGCCAACGCGCCGGCCGCACCGAGCATCGCGCCCTCGGCGGTCAGCGCGAGTTCGACCTGCCGGCGCGTCGCGCCGATCGCGCGCATCAGTCCGAGCGAAGTCCGCCGGCGCAGCACGGCGAGCGCCTGCGTCGAAAACACCAGGAACGCCCCGGTCAGCAGCGCGACCATCGCCAGCATGTTGAGATTGATACGGTAGGCGCGCGTCACCTCGGCGGCGCGGTTGCGCTCCACGTCGGGCGTCTGCGCGCTGACGCCGTCCGGCAGCAGCTCGGAGAGGCGCTCGCGCAACCGCTCGCGGTCCGCGCCCGGCTCGAGCCGGAGGTCCACGCGGTTGATGCGCCCGACCCGCCCGAACGCCGCCTGTGCCGTGGCTATGTCCATCACGCCGAGCCGCTGCGGGTAAGCCGACTCGGGCATCACGTCGAGCACGGTCAGCACGTACTCGGCCGTGCCGGCGCGCAGCTCGAGGCGGTCCCCGGCGCCGAGGCCGAGCTCGCGGGACGCGGCGGCGGACAGCACGATGGTATCTGGCTCGAGCAGGTCGAGCAGGCGGGACGCCAGGCCCGCGACCAGCTCCGGCTGCACCCGCGCGGCACGGAACGGGTCGATGGCGAGCACCCGCAGGGCCGAGGTCTCGCCCAGCGGCGCCACCTCGAGCTCGAGCGCAGGACTCGCCTCGCGCACGCCCGGCTGCGCCGCGAGCCCGACGAACACCGACTCGTCGAAGCCGGCCCGCGAGCCGCGGACGATGAGATCCGCCTCGCCGACCAGCTTGCGCGCCGCGAGGCCGAACTCGTTGAGCGCGCCCGCGTTGATCAGGAACACGGCGGTGGCGAGCGCCACCCCGAGCGCGATGGCGACCACGGTGGCGAGCAGCCGCAGCGGCTGCTCGCGCAGTCGCGCGAGCGCCACGGCACGCAGCACCGTACCGGTGGGGCTCATGTACGCGCCGCGCAGGGAGAGAGCCGCCCGCCCTCCAGCGTCAGGATGCGGTCCGCGGTCTGGGCGGCGGCCAGCGAATGCGTGATCAGCACGCCGCTCGCCCCCTGCGCGTGCACCTGTGCGCGCAGCAGCGCGAGGATGTGCGAAGCCGTGCGCGGGTCGAGGTTGCCCGTGGGCTCGTCGGCCAGCAGCAGCCGCGGCCGGTGGACCAGGGCGCGCGCGATGGCTACGCGCTGGGTCTCGCCACCCGACAGTTCGCGTGGATAACTGGCTGCCCTGCCCGCGAGGCCGACGGCTTCGAGCATCTCGCCCACGCGGGTCTCCCGCTCGCCCGGCGGACGCCCGGCCAGGTCGAGCGGCAGCGCGACGTTGTCGCGCACCGTCAGGTACGGCAGGACGTGGAAGGCCTGGAACACGAAGCCGAGGTGGCTGCGCCTGAGGACCGTCAGCGCGTCGTCGTCGAGCCCTGCCAGGTCCTTACCGTCCACCTCGATGCGGCCCGCATCGGGCCGGTCGAGCCCCGCCATGATGTTGAGCAGCGTGGACTTGCCGACGCCCGATTCGCCCATGATCGCCACGTACTCGCCGGGCGCGAGCGCGAAGTCGAGCCCGTCCAGTACCGCGGGCGCGGTGGCCGAGTAGCGGCGCGATACGCCGGAGAGCCTGAGGACGGGCGTGGCGGCCGTCACGCGGTCAGGGCATCTGTATCCCGCCGCCGCCCCGTCCTCCCATGCCCTTCAGCGCCGCGGCACCCGCCTCCGGGATCACGATGGACGAGCTGGCCTGGCGGCGCATTTCCTGCAGCTCGCGGGCGGTTTCCTCCACCGCGCGCTGGGCCGCGGCGCCGAAATGCGCGACCGCCTCGGCAAGGCTCGAGGCCTCCAGGTCGAAGGACAGCGGCAGCGAGCCCATCGGCGTCATCACCGTCGCCTGGCCGATGAAGATGACGGGGCGGGAAGGGTCCGCCGCGCCCTCGGCATCCACCGGCGTCATGCGCCGGATGGTGCCCATGCGCTGGTCGGTGAAGACGTCCTCGCGGTAGAGGCCGTTGGGGTCCATGCGGGGTTCGGGGGCTGCGTTCGGGTCCATCGGGCGGGCCTCTGCTGCGTGCTTCGAAGTGCGTGCACTTTACCGGTTCAGTAGAATCGGGGAAACCGCCGGGGCGGCGCCAGCATCGGCTCGCGCGGCGCCCCACGGATTCGGAGACTGCCATGAATACCGCTTCCCGCCATGCCTCGCGCCTCCTCGTCCTTGCCGCCGGTGCCGCCATCGCCGCCTGCGCATCCGGCCCCGATATCCGCACGGACGCCAACCCCTCGGCGCGGTTTTCGGAATACTCGACCTTCGCCTACTTCTCGCCGCTCGCCACGGACAAGGCCGGCTACGAATCCGTCCTCACCGCGCGCCTGAAGGAGGCCACCCGGCGCAGCCTGGAGGCCAAGGGCTACGTATACAGCGAGGCGGATCCGGACCTGCTGATCAACTTCTACGCGAACGTGGAGGACAAGCAGGAGATCCGCAGCTACTCCACCGGCCCGACGATGGGCGTCGGCTACGGCTACTACGGCTACCGCCGCGGCTACTACGCCGGCTGGAGCACCGGCACCGAGGTGCAGACGGTCAACTACAAGGAAGGCACGCTGACCATCGACCTGGTCGATGCCAGGGAGAAGATGCTCGCCTGGCAGGGCCAGGCCGAAGGCCGCGTCTCGAAGGAGGCGCGCAAGAACCCGGGGCCGGCGATCGACGCCGTGGTGTCGGAGATCATGTCCGCGGTGCCGGCGCGCGCCGGCCAGCCGCAGTGAGCGGGGAATCCCTGCAGGCGCTGCTGCGCCGGCTGCACGAGGAACTCGGCCGGGCGGGTCCCGTGGACGACGAAACCCGCCGGCTGCTGGACGTGGTCGCGGACGACATCGCCGGCAAGGCGGCGGCCGCGCCTGCCGGCGGGTCGCGCCACGCACCAGCGCTGGAAAAGCTCGCGGTGCGCTTCGAGGCGGACCACCCGGCCCTCGCGGCGGCTACGCGCCAGGTAGTCGACGCGCTGGCCAAGGCGGGCATCTAGGCGCCGGAAACGCTCTCGACGGGTTCGCTCCGCGGCGGCGGCGCCTCGGTCAGCCCTGGCCACGCATCACGGCGAACTCGATGTGGCCTGGCTCCCAGCCGGGGCTCGCCTCGAGCGCAGCGATCACCTCGTCGGGCCCGGCGACCACCTTCCACATGGTGCCGTGGCGCTCGTCCATGAACCGCCCCTCGATCGCCCGCCTGAACTGCTCGAGCAGCGGGTCGTAGTAGCCGCCCGTGTTGACGATCACGATCGGGCCCGTGAAGAGCCCCAGGCGCTTCAGTGTCATCGCCTCGATCAACTCCTCGAACGTGCCCGAGCCGCCGGCCAGCGCCACGACGGCCGAGGCGCGTGCCAGCATCTCGTGCTTGCGCGTGCGCATGTCCTCGACGACGTGCAGCTCGGTCAGTCCGCCGTGGCCCCACTCCAGCTCCTGCATGAAGCGCGGGATGATGCCGACGATCCGGCCGCCCGCGGCGAGCGCGCCCTCGGCGAGCGCACCCATGGAGCCCGAGCGCCCGCCGCCGTAGACGACCGTGCAGCCGGCCGCAGCGAGCAGGCCGCCGAGGCGCCGCGCCACCGCGTGATACGCCGGATCGCAGGCGCGGCTCGACGCGCAATACACGCACACGCTGTGGTGTGACGGCTGTCGGGCGACGATGTCGCTCATGGCTTGCCCCGGCCACGCGGGCCCGACTTCCGGCCGCCCGCGGCTGCGCGCGGCTTGCGGTCGCCGTCGTCACGCGGCGGCAGGCCGGTATGCTGGGTGAGGAAACGCAGCGGTTTCCTGCCTGCTGCGCCGGCCTTGCCCACTGGCCGCCCGGATGCCGCAGCGGGTCGGGCCGCAGGCCCTGCCGCGGCACCTATCGGTCGCCGCTCGCCCTCCGCCTGCCCTCCCGTGCCCTTGGGCTGCCAGGCCGGCACGAGGTGACGCTTGCCGCTGCCGATGAGGTCGGGGCGGCCCATGCGCCGCAGCGCCTCGCGCAGCAGCGGCCAGTTGTTGGCGTCGTGCCAGCGCAGGAAGGCCTTGTGCAGGCGCCGCTGCTTCAACGACTTGGGGATGTAGACCTCTTCGCTCGCGCGCGTGACCTTGCGCAGCGGGTTCTTGCCCGAGTGCCACATCGCGGTCGCGGTCGCCATCGGCGAGGGCAGGAAGGCCTGCACCTGGTCGGCGCGAAAGCCGTTCTGCTTGAGCCACAGCGCGAGCTCGAGCATGTCCTCGTCGGTCGTGCCCGGGTGCGCCGCGATGAAGTACGGGATCAGGTACTGCTCCTTGCCCGCTTCCTTCGAGTAGCGGTCGAACAGTTCCTTGAAGCGGTAGTAGGTCCCGACGCCCGGCTTCATCATCTTGGACAGCGGCCCCTCGGCCAGCGCCTCGGGCGCGATCTTGAGGTAGCCGCCCACGTGGTGCTGCGCAAGCTCCTTGACGTACTCCGGCGACTCGATGGCGAGGTCGTAGCGCACGCCGGAGGCGATCAGCACCTTCTTCACGCCAGGCAGCGCGCGCGCGCGGCGGTAGAGCCGGATGAGCGGCGCGTGGTCGGTGTCGAGGTTCGGGCAGACGCCCGGGTACACGCAGGACGGCCGGCGGCAGGCGGACTCGATCTTGGGATCCTTGCAGTGCAGCCGGTACATGTTGGCGGTCGGCCCGCCGAGGTCGGAGATCACGCCCGTGAAGCCCGGCACCGTGTCGCGGATCTGCTCGATCTCGCGCACCACGGAGTCCTCGGAGCGGTTCTGGATGATGCGGCCCTCGTGCTCGGTGATGGAGCAGAACGTGCAGCCGCCGAAGCAGCCGCGCTGGATTGCGACCGAGAAGCGGATCATCTTGTAGGCGGGGATCTTCGCCTCGCCGTAGGACGGGTGCGGCACACGCTGGTACGGGCGCTCGTACACCCAGTCCATTTCCTTCGTCGTGAGCGGAATCGGCGGCGGATTGAGCCACACGTCCACGTCCCCGTGGCGCTGGGTGAGAGCGCGCGCATTGCCCGGGTTCGACTCGAGGTGGAGGATGCGCGAGGCGTGCGCGTACAGCGCCGGGTCGTCGCGCACCCGATCGAACGCCGGCAGGCGGATGACGCTGCGGCCGCGGTCGACGGACTTCACCTTGCGCACGAAGCGCACCACCTGCACGCCCGGCTCGGGCTGCGCGGCGGCGCGGTTGGCCGCGAGGCGCTCCTCCTCCATGGCGTAGGGATCCAGCGGCGGGTTGAGTGGCCCGGGTGTGTCGAGCTTGGTGGAATCCACCTCGATCCAGCCCTCGGGCGTCGCACGGCGCAGGAAGGCGGTTCCGCGAATGTCGGTCAGCGCTTCGATGCCCTCGCCCCCCGCGAGGCGATGCGCGATCTCGCAGACCTGGCGCTCGGCGTTGCCGTAGACCAGCAGGTCCGCCTTGGCGTCGAGCAGCACCGAGCGGCGGACCTGGTCCGACCAGTAGTCGAAGTGCGCGATGCGCCGCAACGACGCCTCGATGCCTCCGATCACGACCGGAACGTCGCCGCAGGCCTCGCGGGCGCGCTGGGCGTAGACGATCACCGAGCGGTCGGGACGGCGACCGCCCTCGCCGTCCGGCGTATAGGCGTCGTCGCTTCGGATGCGCCGGTCCGACGTATAGCGGTTGACCATCGAGTCCATGTTCCCGGCGGTGATGCCGAAGAACAGGTTCGGACGGCCGAGCGCCCGGAACGCCTCGGGGTCGCGCCAGTCGGGCTGCGCGATGATGCCGACCCGGAAACCCTGCGCCTCCAGCACGCGCCCGATGAGCGCCATGCCGAAGCTCGGGTGGTCCACGTAGGCGTCGCCCGTGACGAGGATCACGTCGCAGCTGTCCCAGCCGAGCGCGTCCATTTCCTCGCGCGACATGGGCAGGAACGGCGCAGTGCCGAAGCGCTGCGCCCAGTGCTTGCGGTACGAGTAGAGCTCGCGGGCCGTTTCCATGGCGCTATTGTGCCGCGCTACCCCGTCGCCTGCAGGCCCTGCGCGATGCCGGAGATGCTCGCGAGCAGCGCCTCGTACAGCGATCGGTCCTCGCGGCCGCTGTCGCGCCAGCGGCGCAACAGGTCCACCTGCATGTAGTGCATGGGATCGAGGTAGGGCGAGCGCAGCGTGATCGAGCGCTGCATCCGCGGGTCGTCGTCCAGCAGGTCGGTCTCGCCCTTGATCCAGGTGATCCAGTGGCGCGCGAGGGCGTGCTCGCGGTGCACGTCGGCGGGAAAGGCCTCGAACCCGTCCGGCGCCAGGTCGTCATAGAGCGCGGCGATGCCGAGGTCCGCACGCATGAGCTGGTTCTCTACGTCGTCCACGAAGTGCGCGAACCAGGGCCAGTTGGCCCAGGCCTGCGACAGCCGGTCGGGCCCGAGCTCGCGCACCGCGGCCTCGAGCCCGCTTCCGACGCCATACCACCCCGGCAGCGTGTGCCGGCTCTGCGTCCAGGCGAAGACCCAGGGGATCGAGCGCAGCGCCGCCAGGCCCTCGGCCCAATCGCGCGTCGAGGAGCGGGCACCGATCTGCATGCGCTCGATGACGTCGATGGGCGTCACCGACCGGAACCACTCCTCGAAGCGCGGCTCTCCGAAGACGAGCCCGCGGTAGCGCTCGCGGCTCGCACGCGCGACGACCGCCATGACCTCCTGGTGCTTCGATACCGGCACCGGCCCGGGCTTGCGGCCCGCCGTGGCGAGCATCACCGCGTGGATGGCCTGCTCGAACGTGCGCAGCGCCAGCGGCTCGAGGCCGTAGTTATGGTTGACCACCTCGCCCTGCTCGGTGGCGCGCAGGCAGCCCGCGACCGCCCCTGGCGGCGCGCTCTGCACCAGCACCTCGATCGGGCCGCCGCCGCGGCTCGCGGTGCCGCCCCGGCCGTGGAAGATGGTGAGCGACGCCGAGGTGTTCGCAGCGGCCCGGACCAGGTCTGCCTGGGCCCGGTACACGGCGAACCGGGACGCGGCAATGCCCGCGGACCGGTTGCTCTCAGAGTAGCCGATCAGCACGGTCTGACGGCGACCACGGGCCTCGAGATGCGCGGCGTAGGCGGGCTCGGCGCACAGCCCGGCCAGGATCTCCCCGGCGTGTTCCAGGGAACCCTCGGCCTCCAGCATCGGGATGATGTCGAAAGGCACCTGCCCGGTCGTGCGGTCCGAGGTATCGGCCCAGCGGGCCAGCAGCAGGACCGACAGCACGTCGTCCGGCGCCTCGGTGCCGCTGACGATGTAGTCGCCGACGGCCTTGGCGCCGAAGCGGATCCGCCCCTGCACCATGGCCTCGAACACGGCCAGCGTTCGCCGCCCCGTGGCGTCGAGCGGCGCGGCGGGCGCCTCGTCGCGGGCAAGCGCCTCGGCCAGGCGCCGCTGCCGCTCCGTCGCCGGGCGCGACGCCCAGCCGGCGTCGTCCAGGCCCTGCCCGATCACGGCGCGGTGCACCTGCGCATGCTGACGCACGTCCAGTGTGGCGAGATGGAAGCCGAAAGTGCGCGCCCGGCACAGGAGACGCTCGATCAGGAACAGGCCGGAGTGTTTGCCGCGGTGCGCGCGCAGGCTGCCGGCGATCCGCTCGATGTCGGCGATGAACTCCGAGGCGTGGTCGTAGCTGTGCGGGCGCCCATCCCAGGTCAGCCGCAGCCTCTCGGCCACCTGCGTCAGGAAGATGCGGTAGGGCATGCGGTCGTGCCGGCCCTGGGCCAGCTCGGGGCCGGACGGGAGCAGCGTGGTGTACTCGGCGATGCGCCGCTCGAGTTCCCGGTCCACGCCGATGCGGCTCTCGCTCTGGGACAGGCGCGAGGCCAGCGCGCGGCACTCCTCGAAGTAGGTCGAGACGATCAGGCGCTGGTGGCGGTGAAGCGTCTCGCGCAGCGTCTTGGCATGCACGTCCGGGTTGCCGTCCATGTCGCCGCCCACCCAGGTGCCGAAGCGCAGCAGGCCCGGCAGCTCTATGCTGCTGCCCGGGATGCCGTACACCTGCTCCAGCCAGTACTCGAGCTCCTCGTACAGCGCGGGCACGACCCGGTAGATGACCTCGACGAGATAGAACAGGACGTGCTCGCGCTCGTCCGCCGCGGTCAGCCGCTCGCGCGGCAGCTCCTGCGTCTGCCAGCCGGTGGTGACCTCGAAGCGGATGCGCTCGATCAGCCCGCGCCGCTCACCCGGCGTCAGCGAGGTGTTGAGGCGTTCCATCATCAGCGCGGAAATCCGCTGCCGGTTGCGAAGGACGGAGCGGCGCGTGGACTCCGTCGGGTGCGCCATGAAGACCGGGTAGATGGTCAGGTTGGCGAGCAGCCCCAGCACCTGCTCGGCGGTGACGCCGGCCGCCTTGAGACGGTACATGCAGTCGCCGATGCCGCCCGGCTGCGGCCGGTCGCTGTTGATCATGTATTCGCGCCGGCGGCGGATCCGGTGCACCTTCTCGGCGAGATTGGCCACCTGGAACCAGGTGGCGAAAGCGCGGATCAGGTCGCGGGCCTCGGCAGGCGCCCGGTCGCTGGTGCGGACACGCAGCTCCACGGCAGCCTCGGGCGCCCCCTCCCGCCGGCCGATTGCGACCTGACGGTCGGCCTCGACGGTCGCGAGCAGGGCCTCGCCGCCCTGGTCCCGCAGGACCTCGCCCACCATGCCGCCGAGAACGTGGACGTCCTCCCGCAGGGCCGCGTCCTTCGCGGGAAACTGGATGTGCTGGCGCTGGGTCACTGGGGTGGTTTGAGGCGCGACGGCGGCTGCCCCGGCTGGTGTCGGATCATAGCAAACTCACCCACGGGTCCCGCGGGGTCCGGGTCGGGTTGTGGCCTCGCCGCAACGCGACTGGACGCGCAGCTTCCCGGTGCGTTGCCTGTATACACTCTGAGCCTTACACTTCGCAGGTCACCACGCGTGACTCTTGTCGTCCGCACAAACACTTAACTCAGGGGCCCCCGCATGCATACCCGCTTCCGCAAGCCGTCGCTCGTTGCCGCCGGCGTGATCAGCATCCTCGCGGCCGCCCAGGCGAGCGCCGCCGAGATCCAGCTCGAGGAAATCGTCGTCACCGCCCGCCAGCGCGAGGAGCGCCTGCAGGACGTTCCGGTGACCGTGCGAGCCTTTGGCGCGACCGAGATCCGGGCAGCGGGCATCGAACGCCCGACGGATTTCATCAACCTGACCCCCGGTGTCGCGCAGGTGCAGACCGCCGAGGCGGGCGACCTGCAGGTCGTCATCCGCGGCATCAACACCGGCCGCGACGCCGAGACGAATTTCGCGCTCGTGATCGACGGCGTGCTGCAGACCAATCCGAACGCGCTCAACCAGGAACTCGCCAACGTCACCCAGATCGAGGTGCTGAAGGGCCCGCAGGGCGCGCTCTACGGCCGCAACGCCGTGGCCGGCGCCATGATCATCACCACGCGCAAGCCCGGCGACAGCCTCGAGTTCGACGTCACGGCCGGCTACGGCACCGAGAACACCTACCGGGGCAGTTTCTACGCGGGCGGCCCGCTCAGCGAGAACACGAGCGGCGGTATCGGCGCCTACATCCGCAGCACGGACGGCCACTGGGAGAACACGTTCCTGAATTGCGACGACTGCGTGGACTTCTTCGAGGAGTACGGCGTCACCGGCCGCCTCGTTCACCGCATCGGCGAGACCGGCGAGGTGGACATCAAGGCGAAGTACTCGAAGCTCGACGCGGGCGCGATCAACTTCAATGCCTCGCTGGCACTGCAGGAGGCCGCACTCGCCGGCTTCGGCGACGTCTTCTGGGCCGACCCCAACAAGCACGACTTCGTTTACATCAACAACGTCGAGCCGCAGAACGAGCAGGAGAACATCAACCTGTCGATCAAGGCCGACTTCGACGTCGGCGCCAACACCCTGACGGCGGTGGTCGCCTACAACGACCAGACGAACTACTTCCTCACGGATGGCACGAGCGCAGCCTTCTTCCTGTACAGCCTGACGCAGTCCTGCATCCAGTCGAACGACGCCAGGTCGCAGGACACGCCGCTGCCGCCGCCGTTCTTCTACGCTAACCCGACGGGCTTCTTCGTGGAGAGCTTCCTGCCGCCCTACGGCCCGACGACCTGCGACGGCTACCAGTACCAGCAGCGCGACCAGAAGGACGCCAGCATCGAGCTGCGCCTCACCTCGCCGGGCGATCAGGCCTTCCGCTGGGTCGCGGGGCTCTACGCGGCGGACATCGAGCGCCGCGTCGTGGTTTCGCAGGGCTCCGACAGCGGCCAGGGCTTCCTCGCGCAGCCGCTGGTGCGCACCGGTGGACCGAACCCGACGGACCTGCTCTACGACGACACCTTCAACAGCACGGTTGTGGCCGGTTTCGGCCAGCTGGCCTATGACGTGACCGACAATGTCGAGGTTGCCCTCGCCCTTCGTTACGACCGCGAGGAGCGCGAAGTGGACAACAACGTGCCGAAGATCCCGCCGCAGACGCCGGGCTTCTTCGGAACCAACGACTGGATCAATCCGGCCTACGTGCAGGACCCGACCCTGAACGCGATTCCGAGCCGCTCGCGCACGTTCAGCCAGATGCAGCCGAAGCTGTCACTGAACTGGAAGGCCAGCGAACAGGTCACGCTGTTCACGTCCTACGGCTACGGCTTCCGCTCGGGCGGCTTCAACTCGACCGGCGTCAACGCCACGGTCGAGCTGTTCTACAGCGGCCTGTGCCTCG
The DNA here is from genome assembly GCA_037443885.1 of Gammaproteobacteria bacterium. Lineage (GTDB taxonomy): Bacteria > Pseudomonadota > Gammaproteobacteria > Steroidobacterales > Steroidobacteraceae > SG8-30. Next base: position 10,691 of record JBBINN010000007.1, read on the forward strand.
GCGACACCCGCCCGCCGCCGCTCAACTTCCCGGTGTGCACCGGCAACAACCGCAGCCTGCAGAACGTCAACGACGACTTCGAGAAGGAGGTCTCGAAGGCCTTCGAGGCTGGATTCAAGGCGATCCTGCTGGACGGTTCCCTGTCGGTCAACGGCGCGGTCTTCCAGACCGACCTGGAGAACATGCAGTTCTTCAACTTCTTCGCCGGTCCTTTCGGCCTGCTGCGCGTCGTTACCAACGCCGAGGAGGCGACCATCCAGGGCTTCGAGCTCGACGCGCGCTGGCGGGCCACCGAGTGGCTGACCCTGTTCGCGGGCTACGCCTACACGGACACGGAAATCGACCGCTACGACGGCCGCCCCTACACGAAGGGCAACAAGATTCCGTACGCACCGGAGTACACCGCCAACGCGGGCCTCGACATCAGCGTGCCGATCGGCGGTGGCGACTGGACCGTGAACGCACGCCTCGATGGCCAGTTCATGGGCGAGACCTGGTTCAGCACGGTGCAGGAGAACAAGGTCCCGAACCTCTTCACGGGCTTCGGCTTCGGCCAGGGCGAGTTCTCCAAGCAGAAGCGCGAGTCCTACGCGACCATGAACGCGCGCCTCGGTGTCAGCAACGGCGCCTGGACCGTGACGGCCTGGGGCCGCAACATCACGGACGAGAACTACCTGCAGGAGATCATCCCGGCGCCGGAGTTCGGCGGATCGTTCATTCACGACTCGCCGGGCTCGAGCTTCGGCCTGGACGTCTCCTACTCGTTCCGCTGAGCAACGGGGGACTGTCCATTTCCTCTCTCAAAGGCCCGGCCGGGACACCCCGGCCGGGCCTTCTACATGGCCCGCGTGCCTCGCCTAGAATGTCGGTATGGCGAGAATCATGGTCCTCAAGCACGTGGGCGCGGAGCCGCTGGGGCTGCTCGACCCGATGATCCGCGAGCGGGGCCACCGCATCCGCTACGTCAACTTCCAGCGTCATCCGCATGCCGAGCCGAACCTGGATCGCTACCAGGCGCTGATCGTTCTCGGCGGGCCGATGAGCGTCTCGGACACGCACCGCTTTCCGCACCTCCTCACCGAATGCCGCCTGATCGAGCAGGCGCTCCAGCGACGGATTCCTGTGCTGGGTATTTGCCTCGGCGCCCAGCTGCTGGCGCACGTGCTTGGCGCAAGCGTGGCTCGCGCGGCCCGTCCCGAGATCGGCTGGTACCCCGTCAGGCCCCGCATGCCCGCCGCGGCGGACGATCCGGTGCTGCATCCCTTCGACACGGAACGGCCGGTGTTCCAGTGGCACGGCGACGGCTTCGACATACCCGCCGGCGCCACTCACCTCGCGGAGAGCGACGACTGCCCGGGCCAGGCCATCGCCTATGGCGGCACGGCCTGGGGCCTGCAGTTCCACCTCGAACTCGACGAGAGGCTGATCCGCCGCTAGCTGGGCTCGCCTGGCCACCTCGCCGAACTCGAGGCCTCCGGGCTGTCGGCGACACCGGCACGGATCATCGAAGACACGCAGCGATGGCTCGAGCCCGCGCGCGTGCTCGCCGATCGTGTCTTTGGCAACTGGCTGGAACGCCTCGACACGCCACGCGGCTGGCGGCCGTTGCCTTCGCGCTGATGACCGGCGGGGACATGCCCCCGCGGAGCCAGTCCCCTACTCCTTCAACCCGAACACGCGCAGCGCATTCTCGCGCAGGAACAGGCGCCGCACCTCGGGCTTGAGGTTCAGCTCCCCGACCTCGTCGACGGTGCGCTTGAAGCCGAGCACCGGGAAGTCGGTGCCGAACATCACCTTGCCGCGGCCGTAGCTGTTGATGTATCGCACGAAGCTCTCGGGCCAGTACTTCGGGCTGTGCGCGTCGGCCACGATGAACACGTTCTCGTGCTTCCAGGCCATGGCGATCATCTCATCGTGCCAGGGAATGCCGACGTGGATGCCGCAGAGCTTGAGCTCGGGGAAGTCGCAGGCCACGGCATCGAGCGTGATCGGCCGGCCGACGCTGCGGAGGCGCTGGTCGGGCGAGTAGATGAGCGACTGGCCGACCTGGGTCAGCACGGGCACGCCGAGCTCGACGCACTTGGCGTAGAAGGGGTACCACTTCGCATGGTCGGGCGGCAGCTCGAACCAGTGCGGGTAGGCGTGCGCACCGATGAAGCCCATGTTCTTCACGGCGTCCTCGAAGGCACGGACGCCGTTCATGCCCTGGGTCGGGTCGATGCCGGCGAGTCCGTAGAAGCGGCCCGGGAACTTCTCGCAGGCCCTGGCCACCACCTCGTAGGGCATGTGGTAGGAACCGGGCAGTCCCAGCCGGCCGGTGCGCGCAGCCACGAGGAACCCGCGCTCGATGCCGGCCTCGGCCATGCGGCCGAGCATGTCCTCGAGCTCGATGCCGGGCATCGGGTCCTTCGACTTCACCTTGCCGACGAAGAAGCCATCCTTCCAGTCGGGCCGGTGCGACAGCGCCTCGCGCGTCCAGATGTTGACGACCGCGTCGATCGCCTTGACGTCCACGTTCTCGAGTTCCATGTGCACTCTCCCGGTCAGTCGGCCGCGACGGCCGCTCCGGCCGCGATCAGCGCGTCGATGCGCGCCTCGTCGTAGCCCGCCTCGCGCAGCAGCTCGCGGGTGTGCTCGCCGAGCCGCGGCGCGTGACGCTGCATCTCGTCCGCCGGCGTGTCGAAGAAATTCACCGGGAAGGCCGTCGAGCGCAGCCGGCCCTCGGTCGGGTGGTCCACGAACTTCCAGAAGCCGGTGGCGACGAGGTGCGGGTCGCTCGCAAGGTCCTCGAGCGTGCTGACGCGGTTCACCGGCACGCTCGTCTGCTCGAACAGGTCGAGCCACTCCTGCGTGGTGCGCGTCGCCATGATCCGCGCCGTCTCGGCATAGGTGTCATCGATGTTTCGCGTCCGGTCGGCCATGGTCCGGAAGCGCGGGTCCTCGAGCAGGTCGCGCCGGCCGGTGAGCTCGCAGAACGTGTCCCAGTGGGCGTTCATGTACGGGAGGATCGCCACGTAGCCGTCCTTCGTGCGATACGGCCGCCGGTGCTCGCTCATCAGGCGCACGTAGCCCGGCGGGCCTGCCGGCGGCTCGAAGGTCATCCCCCACAGGTGCTCGGCCATGACGAAATTGACCATGGTCTCGAACATCGGGACCTCGATCTCCTGGCCCTCCCCGCTGCGCTCGCGGCGGAACAGCGCCGCGAGCACCGCGTAGACCACCGTGATGGCGGTCGTCTTGTCGGCGACGACCGTCGGCAGGTAGCGCGGTTCGCCCAGCACCAGCTTGTTCAGCATGGCGATGCCCGATACCGACTGGATCGAGTCGTCGAGGGCGCCGCGGGTGCCGTAGGGTCCCTTGCGGCTGTAGCCATAGGCGCCGCAGTAGACGATCTTCGGGTTGACCGCCGTCATTGCCCCGTAGTCGAGGCCGAGCTTGGCCATCACCTGGGGCCGGTTGTTGTGGATGAATACGTCGGCGCCGCGGACGAGATCGAGCACCGCCTCGCGCGCACCAGGGGCCTTCACGTCGAGCACGATGCTGCGCTTGTTGCGGTTGCAGGTGAGGTAGAGCGCCGCCATGCCCTTGTGCCTGTACGCACCGAGCTGGCGGTTGCTGTCGCCCTGCGGAGACTCGACCTTTACGACGTCGGCGCCCATGTCGGCCAGCATCTGGCAGGCCCAGGGGCCCAGCACCACGCTGGTGAACTCGACGATCCGCACGCCCTCGAGCGGTCCAGGCATGGGTTCCTCCCACACTGACGCGGCCGGCCGGCCGTGGCCCGCGACTGTATACAACGGGTTGGCTGCGCGCTAGATTGTCCGGACATTCCAGCCGGGAGGACCGCGATGGCCGCGCCCACCTACATCGACGACTTCACCCGCCAGTTCGCCCTGCATCCGGCCACCACTGCGCTCCTGATCGTGGACCTGCAGTACGCGAGCGGCAGTCGCCAGCACGGTCTCGGCCGACTGCTCGCTGCTGCCGGCCGCCTCGGCGAGGCCGAGTACCGTTTCGCACGCATCGAGCAGAAGGTGATCCCGAACTCGAAGCGCCTCGCCGAAACCTTCCGCCGCCTCGGCGCGCGGGTGATCTACGTCACCTACGGCTCCCACCTCGAGGCCTGGATGCGCGCCATCGACAACCGCGTGGGCGCCCGCGAGCACGAGATCGTGGACGAATTGAAGCCGCAGCCGGGCGAACTCGTGCTCAACAAGACCACCATGGGCGCCTTTGCCTCGACCGGCATCGAGTCGCACCTGCGCGGCATGGGCATCGAGAACGTGGTCGTGACCGGTGTCTCCACCAACAACTGCGTCAGCATGACGGCGATGGAGGCCTGCGACCGGCAGTTCGGCGTCGCGCTCGTGTCCGACGCCACGGGCACCTGCAGCGATGAGATGCAGGAGGCCACCGAGAAGACCTTCCGCCGGCTGTGGGGCCGCGTGGCGACGACCGCCGAGGTGATCGCCGAGATCGAGTCCAACGCAGGCCACCGGCCTGCCGCCGCGATCGGCTGACCATGGACGTTGCCGAGGCGCTCGCCACCCGCTCCTCGAAGCGGGCCTTCCTGGACCGGCCGGTGCCGCGCGAGACCGTCGAGCGCATCCTCACGCTCGCCGGCCTCGCCCCCAGCGGCAGCAACATCCAGCCCTGGCAGGTCTACGTCACCGCAGGCCCGGTCCGCGACCGGATCTGTGCCGACGTGACGCGCGCGGCGCGCGAGGAGCGCGGCCAGCACCAGCGCGAGTACAACTACTACCCCGAGCCCTGGCGCGAGCCCTACCTGAGCCGCCGCCGCGCCTGCGGCTGGGGGCTCTACGGCCTGCTCGGGATCCCAAAGGGCGACCGGGAGGCCGCCGAGCGGCAGGAGCTGCGCAACTTCGCGCTGTTCGACGCGCCGGTAGGTCTCTTCTTCTACATCGACCGCGACCTGCAGCCCGGCAGCTGGCTCGACTACGGCATGTTCATCCAGAGCATCATGCTGGTCGCGCGCGACTTCGGCCTCGATACCTGCCCGCAGGCCGCCTGGGCGCACTTCCACCGCGTGATCGCCACGCATCTCTCGCCGCCGCCGGAGCAGATGCTCGTCTGCGGCATGGCGCTCGGCTATGCCGACCCGGCCAGTCCGGTGAACGCCTTCCGGCCGGCACGCCTGCCGCTGTCGGACTACGCGCGCTTTCTCGGCTACGAGGATCCCGCTTGACTGCAGCCGCCGCGGCGGCGCCCCGCGCCTGGCTCGGCGCGGCGCTGGTCGCCGGCGGCGCCATGCTCTTCGGCGTGAAGGCCGTGGTGGCGAAGCTCATCTACGCACGGGGCCTCGACTTTGAGTCGGTCGTGGTCTTGCGCTCGGTACTGGCACTGCCGCTGTTCTGGGCCTGGGCAGTCCACCACGGCGCCACCGGCGCGATCCGCCGCACGCGCTGGCAGGTCGTGGCAATGGCCGCCTTCGCCGGGGCTCTGTGCTACACGCTGGGCTCGCTGCTCGACTTCTACGCGCTGACGCTGATCGACGCCGGCCTGGAACGCGCACTGCTCTTCACCTACCCTGCCATGGTCGTGCTCGCGGTAGCCGTGATCGCGAGGCGCTGGCCGGCGGGCAACATCCTGCTGGCGCTGGCGATGACCTGGTTGGGCGTGGCGCTCGCCGTCGGCGTGTTCGAGCGCAACCTGCTCGCCGCGAACGCCGTCGGCGCGGCCTGCGTGCTCGCCTGCGCCGCGACCTTTGCAGCCTACTTCCTGCTGAGCGAACGCTACATCCGCGAAGTCGGGCCGCTCGCCTTCACCGCCTTCGCCATGACCGGAGCCGCACTGGGGCTCGTGGCCTGGTACCTGCCGCGCCATGCGGCACTGCCTTCGGTGCCGGACGAGGCGACCTGGGGATTGCTCGGCGTCCTGGTGGTGTTCTGCACCGTGGCGCCGGTGCTGATGGTGGCCGAGGGCGTGAAGCGCATCGGCGCGGAACGCGGCGCGCTGGTGAGCACCGTGGGCCCGCCGTTCACGATCCTGGTGGCCTGGGCCGTGCTCGACGAGAGCCTGCACGCCGCGCAGCTCGCCGGCGCGGCGCTGATCGTCGGCGGCATCCTCATCGTCGAGCGCGCGCGGATCGCACGGCGCGCGGCGTGACGCCCGGGACTGCCCCCTCTCCTGCCTCGCGCGCGGGCGGGATCCGGCCGGGCCCCCCGCGTCGCTCGCGCGGTCGGAACTTACGCGCTCGCTCTGGGGGGGCCACTGGCCACCTCGCCCGCGCGCGCGTGATGGAGCGCCTGATTCGGCACTCCCCGATTCGGGCTCAGCGCATCGTGCCGCGTCAGAGCGAACTCACCATGTGCCCGCCGTCCACGGTCAGGACGCTGCCGGTCATGAACGCGGAGCCCTCCCCGCACAGCAGCAGCAGCGGCGCATCGAGGTCCTCGAGGCGCCCCACGCGGCGCTGCGGGATGCGCTTCATCAGCGCCTCGCCGCGCGGCGAGGCGAGGAACTCGCGGTTGATGTCCGTCTCGAAGTAGCCCGGCGCGAGCGCATTGACGCGGATGCCGTCGCGGGCAAGCTCGAGCGCGAGTGTCTGCGTCAGCTGAACCAGCGCCGCCTTCGAGGCCGCGTACGGCAGCACCGTGCCCGCCTGCCGAAGACCTAGGATCGATGCAACGTTCACGATCACGCCGCCCTGCTTGCGCACTCGCATGCGGCGGGCGACCTCCCCCGCCATGAGGAACGGGCCCTTGAGGTTCGTGTCCACCACGCTGTCCCACTCGGCCTCGGAGACCTCGAGCGCCGGCTTGGTCAGCGTCGAGCCGGCATTGTTCACCAGGATCTGGATCGGCCCGAACTCGCACTCCACCGCATCCACCGCCTGCTGCACCGAGGCGAGCAGCCGCACGTCGAGCGCTACGGGAAACGCCTCGCCGCCCGCGGCGCCGATCTCACGCACCAGCGGCTCCACGCCGCCGAGCTCGCGCGCGGTGACGGCCACCCGGGCGCCGTGCGCGGCCAGCACGCGCGCAAAGTGCCCACCCAGACCCCGCGACGCACCGGTGACCAGCGCCACCCGGCCCTCGATGCCCACTCTCGGATCGAAACGCCCCACCGTTGCCATGACAGCTCCTGATCTTGAGCCCCCAGTATACTGGCCCGGCCGGCAGCCGCCGGTTCGCAAACCGGATCACCGATGACCGCGCCGCTCGACCGCCACGCCCTCGACCAGCTGTTCCTCGAAGCCCGCACCCACAGTCACTGGACGAGCGACCCGGTGCCCGAGGCGACGCTGAGGCGACTGTACGACCTGCTGCGCATGGGCCCGACCTCGGCCAACTGCTGCCCGGCCCGCTTCGTCTTCTGCGCCAGCGAGGCGGCGCGGCAGTCGCTCGCTGCCTGCGTGTCCGAGGGCAACGCCGCCAAGGTCCTGCAGGCACCGGTTACCGTAATCATCGGCATGGACGAGAAATTCTACGACCGGCTGCCGGAACTCTTTCCGCACAACCCGGACGCGCGCAACTGGTTCCTGGAGCCCACCGTCGCGCACGCCACGGCGTTCCGGAATTCAAGCCTGCAGGGCGCGTACCTGATTCTCGCCGCGCGATCCCTCGGCCTCGATTGCGGGCCGATGTCGGGATTCGACCCGGCGAAAGTCGACGCCGCGTTCTTCACGGGGACGACCATCCGCTCGAACTTCATCTGCTCGCTCGGCCATGGTGCGCGCGACAAGCTTCACCCGCGCAGCCCGCGGCTGCCCTTCGAGGATGCCTGTCGGATCGAGTGAGCGGCCGGCTCAGCCGGCGAGCTTGCCGCGTCGCTCGAGCTCCGCGACCACCTCGGCCGCGGCCGCCTCGGCGTCGAGCCGGGTCGTGTCGAGCACCAGCTCGGCATGCTCCGGCGGCTCGTAGGGCGAGTCAATGCCGGTGAAGTTGCGGATCAGGCCCTGCCGGGCCTTGCGGTACAGCCCCTTGGGGTCGCGCTTCTCCGCTTCCGCCAGCGGCGTTTCCACGAACACCTCGATGAATTCGCCCTCGACCATGCGCTCGCGCGCAAGTCGCCGCTCGGCCCGAAACGGCGAGATGAAGGAAACGAGCACGATCAGGCCCGCGTCGGCCATGAGCCTGGCGACCTCCGCCACGCGGCGGATGTTCTCGACGCGGTCCGCCTCGGTGAAGCCGAGGTCCCGGTTGAGACCGTGGCGGACGTTGTCGCCGTCGAGCAGGCAGGTGTGGCGCCCACGGGCTGCGAGCCGCTTCTCGACGAGGTTCGCTATGGTGGACTTGCCGGCGCCGGAAAGGCCGGTGAACCACAGCACGCAGGGCCGCTGGCCCTTGAGCGCCGCGCGCGACTCGCGCGTGACGTCGAGCGCCTGCCAGTGCACGTTCTCGGCGCGCCGCAGCGCGAAATGCAGCATGCCGGCGCCGACCGTGTCGTTGGACAGCCGATCGATCAGCACGAAGCCGCCCGTGTCGCGGATCTCCGCATAGGGATCGAAGGCGACCGGAGCGTCCGTGCTCAGGTTGCAGATGCCGATCTCGTTCAGCTCGAGCTGCTTCGCCGCGACGTGCTCGAGTGTGTTGACGTTCACCTTGTGCCGCAGGTCCGTGACGCTCGCCGTGATGGTGCGCGTGCCGATCTTCATCAGGTATGGCCGGCCCGGGAGCATCGGCTCCTCGTGCATCCATACGAGCGTCGCCTGGAACTGGTCGGCCGCGGTGGGTGGCGAGTCTGCCGCCGCCAGCACGTCCCCGCGGCTCACGTCCACCTCGTCCGCGAGCACCAGCGTGACCGACTGGCCGGCCACCGCCTCGGGCAGGTCGCCGTCGGCCGTGACGATGCGCGCTACCCGGCTCTGGCGGCCCGAGGGCGCGACCCGGATCAGCTCGCCAGGCCGGATGCGGCCGGCGACAACGAAACCCGAAAAGCCGCGGAAGTCCTGGTGCGGGCGGCTGACCCACTGCACGGGCATGCGGAAGGGCCGGCGCAGCGTGTCCTGTTCGATCTCCACCGTCTCGAGGTGCTGCATGAGGGGCGGACCCGCAAACCAGGACATCCGCTCCGACACCGTGGTGACGTTGTCGCCGCGCAGGGCCGACAGCGGGATGGCGAAGATGTCGCTGAAGCCGAGCCTGCCGGCGAAATCGCGGTACTCAGCGACGATCGCCTCGAAAGTCTCCCGCCCGTAGCCGATCGCGTCCATCTTGTTGACCGCGAGCACCACGTGCCGCACGCCGAGCAGCGAAACGATATAGCTGTGGCGCCGCGTCTGAGGCAGTACTCCCTTGCGCGCATCCACCAGGATCACGGCCAGGTCGGCGGTCGAGGCACCGGTCGCCATGTTGCGCGTGTACTGCTCGTGACCGGGCGTGTCGGCGACGATGAACTTGCGCTTCTCGGTCGAGAAGAAGCGGTAGGCGACATCGATGGTGATGCCCTGCTCGCGCTCGGCCGCGAGGCCGTCCACGAGCAGCGCGAGGTCGAGGTCGCCACCTTGCGTGCCGACCTTCTTCGAATCCGCCTCGAGGGCCGCCAGCTGGTCCTCGAAGACGAGCTTGGATTCATAGAGCAACCGGCCGATGAGCGTGCTCTTGCCATCGTCCACGCTGCCGCAGGTGATGAAGCGCAGCAGCCCCTTGTGCTGCTGCTCCTCGAGGTAGCGCCCGATGTCCGTGGCGATGAGCGCGGACTGGTGGGTCATCAGAAGTACCCCTCCTGCTTCTTGCGCTCCATCGCCGCCGATCCGTCCTGGTCGACCGCGCGACCCTGGCGTTCGGAGGTCGTCGCCAGCAGCATCTCCTGGATGATCTCCGGGAGCGTCGCGGCCGTGGACTCGGTCGCGCCCGTCAGCGGCCAGCAGCCTAGCGTGCGGAAGCGCACCACGCGCGTCGCCGGCACCTCGGCCGGGGCGAGCGGCATGCGGTCATCGTCCACGACCAGCAGCCGGCCGTCGCGCTCGATCACCGGCCGAGGCGCGGAGTAGTAGAGCGGCACGATCGGGATGCGCTCGACGTGGATGTACTGCCAGACGTCGAGCTCCGTCCAGTTGGAGAGCGGGAACACCCGGAGGCTCTCGCCCTTGCGCTTGCGCGTGTTGTAGGTCCGCCAGAGTTCCGGCCGCTGCCGTTTCGGATCCCAGCGGTGCTGCGCCGAGCGTAGTGAGAAGATGCGTTCCTTGGCGCGCGACTTCTCCTCGTCGCGCCGCCCGCCCCCGAAGGCGAAGTCGAAGCCGTATTTGTCGAGAGCCTGCCGCAGCGCCTGGGTCAGCATGATATCCGCGTAGTCCGCGCCGTGCGTCCAGGGCTTCACGCCTGCGCGGGTGCCTTCCTCGTTCGTGTGAACGAAGAGTTGCAGGCCGAGTTCGGCCACCCAACGATCACGAAACTCCAGCATGTCGCGGAAATCCCAGCCGCTTGCGATGTGCAGCAGCGGGAACGGCGGTCGGGAAGGATAGAAGGCCTTCATCGCCAGGTGCAGCATCACCGAGCTGTCCTTGCCGACGGAGTAGAGCATCACCGGGCGCTCGGCCTCGGCGACGACCTCGCGCATGATGTGGATGCTCTCCGCCTCGAGCCGCTGCAGGTGGGTCAGGGCGCTCATGCCTGGCGATTGCCGCGGAGCCTCCCGGCCAGCTCGAGCACGGCCCGCGCGCGGGCCACCACCGGGTAATCCACGAACTCCCCGCCGACACTGATCGCCGCGCTTCCGCCCGCCTCCGCCGCCTCGAAGGCCGCCACGATGGCCCTCGAACGTTCGACCTCGGCCGGGTCGGGCGAGAACACCTCGTTGGCGAGCGGCACCTGGTCGGGGTGAAGGCACAGCTTGCCGCGCAGGCCGGCCCGCCGCGCCCGGCGGGCGGCGGCTGTGAAACGCTCGCCGTCGCGCACCTGCACGACCACGGAATCCACCGGCGGCTCGAGGCCCGCGAGGCGCGAGGCCTGTACCAGCGCCGCGCGCACCCAGGCGAGCTCCGCCTCGTCGTCGCCCGCCTCCAGCGCAACGTCGAGGGAATAATCGGCGATCCCATAAGAGAGACGTGCAAGCCGCGGCGTGGCCGCGGCGATGGCCGGCGCCGCCGCCAGGCCGCGCGCGGTCTCGATCAGCGCGACGAGCTCGATCCCGCCGGGCGCGAGGCCCCGCTCGCGCTCGAGCTGGGTGATGACCCAGTCCAGCGTCTGCAGCGCGACCGGGTCCTCCACCTTGGGCACGACGAGACCGTCGAGGCCGGCGCGGACCATGGCGTCGAGGTCGCACCAGCACCAGGGCGTATCCACGCCGTTGACACGCACCCAGGCCTGGCACTGCCGCGGCGCGGCGAGCGCCGCGGCCACCGCCGTGCGGGCATCGGCCTTCTCGCCCGGCGGCACGGCGTCCTCGAGGTCGAGGATCACGGCGTCCGCGCCGCACTCGAAGGCCTTCTCCCGGCGGCGGGCGTGGTTGCCGGGCGCAAACAGCAGGCTGCGCAGGGCGCCCGCCCGGCGGGGAAGCATCGGTCGATCGTCTGCCATCAGGTGCTCCAGCCGCCGCCAGACTGCCATCCGCGGCGCAACTGCAGGGAATACGTGTAGCGCTCGCCCGGATGCTCGGCAACCGAGGCCTCGAGCAGCCTGCGTCCCGCGCCATAGTAGCGGCGCACGACCGTTAGACTCGGCGTGTCGGGCGCCACGCCCAGCGGCCCGGCGATAGTCTCGGGGATCAGCCGCGCCATGATGTCCACGTCCACGTTCTCGATGCGCTCGCCGAAACGCTCCTCGATCAGCTCGTACACCGGCTGGCCGCGCTTGCCGATCAGGTCCGTGAGCGCCGCGAATTCCGGCAGCACGTATACGTCCACCCAGCACATCTCGAGCTTGGATTCCTGGAAGCGGCGAAGGCAGGACAGCCGCAGCCACTCCGTCCCCACCGGGCAGCCGAGCAGCCGGGCCAGCCGCCGCCCGGTGCGCACCGTCGCGCTCGCCACCAGCGAGAGGCGTGCGTCCTCGGGATACTGCAGCAGCTCGGCCGGCGTGCGCACCGACTGCACGTAGCTCGGCTCGCTCTGGCGTGCCTGGACCACGGTACCCCGGCCCTGCCGCCGGCCGATGAGGCCTAGATGCTCGAGGCGCCGCAGCGCCTCGCGCACCGTGTGCCGGCTGACGCCAAAGTGCTCGACCAGATCCAGCTCGCCCGGGAGCGTGGCCCCCACGGCGAGCTTGCCGCTGCGAATGTCGCCGAGCAGCGCCTCGGCGACCTCCTGGTAGCGCTTGCGCGGCGCCGTCACCTTCTTGGCCTGTCTCACGCGTACTCCTGCGACAAAGGCGGGCGACGACGCGGCGCCGCCCTGCCGCTTGCTTGTCCGGACAAACAGGACTCCGCGCATATGCTAGCGCAGTTCGTCCGGCCGGCGTGGGGCCCGCCTGCCGAGACCGCGCTCAAGGCAGATCTGGATCCACGGCGTCGGGCTGGGCAGCGGGCAGCGCGGGTGCCGTGTCGAGCGCCTCGCCCGGCGGCAGCGACTCCAGGGACGGCATCGGTTCGGCGGGAGTCGTCGCCGGCAGCTGGCGCAGCGGCGCATCGGCGGCGCAACTCGTGCCCACGCGCGGGGCCCGGTGCAGTTCCTCCTGCAGCACCGGCGCCAGGCTCTTCAGCACCTGCGTCGGCAGCGCGCTGGTGAAGCGGTAGCTCGCCGCCTCCGGCCCCTTGACGTAGGCCGTGATCGTGCCGAAGTGGCGGTCACCGAGGAAGAACACGAAAGTCCCGGAGCGGCTGACGACGCGCGACGAGAGCAGCACGCCGCCGCGGCCATAGGTCTCGAAGCGGTGATCGCCCGTGCCGGTCTTGCCACCGACGGACAGCGGCGAGCCGTCGGCCGCCCGGAACACGCGATCGAGGCGCCGCGCGGTACCACCCCTCACGACCAGCTCCAGCGCGCGCCGCGCCGCGGACGCCACTTCCGACGGCAGCACCTGCTCGCCGGCAGGCGGCCGGGCCGCGAAGTGCGTCTCGTAGGGCGTGCCCTCGGCAGCACGGAGATCGCCGACCCGCAACACCGGGAGCCGCAAGCCGTCGTTCAGGAGTATTCCCACCAGCTCGGCCAGCGCCGCCGGCCGGTCGGCGGAACTGCCGAGCGCGGTTGCGTAGGACGGCGCGAAGGACTCGAATGGGTAACCCAGCCGCTGCCAGGACCGGTGGATCTCTTCGAAGGCCTCTTTCTCGACCAGCATGCGGATGCGGCGATCCTGGGCACCCTTGCGGCGCGTCTTGAACAGCCACGCGTAGGCGTCCTGCCGCTCGGCCGCGCTCGCCTCGAGCACCTGCCGCAGGGTCGCGTCCGGATGCGTCCGCAGGTAGCCGACGAGCCACAGCTCCAGCGGGTGCACGCCGGCGATGTAGCCCCGGTCGGCGAGGTCGTAGCGGCCGGGCGCGTGGTCTCGATACAGGCGCGCGATCGAGGCATCGTCCACGCGCGCCGCCGGCAGGTTGGCGCGAAGTTTCCCGGTGAAGGCCGCGAGATCGGCCTCCGGCTCGAGGTAGCGGAAGATCGCCGCGAGCCGGCGCGGCGTGGCGCGCACGGACCGCAGCAGCAACTCGTCCGCCAGTTCGGGCGGCTGACCCTGGTACTTGCGGTAGAAGCGGCGCAGGTACTCGCGCCCCTCCTGCTCCGCGAAGCGCTCCAGGTAAGCCTGGCGCCGCGGGTCGTCGTCGTCGTCGAGCAGCGTCGCGCTCGAGCTCGGCATGTTGAACATGGTGTGCGCGACGATGTCGCGCATGATCCGGATGAAGGGCAGGTTGATCGAGCGCTGCATCGCCTCGCGCACCGTCACGACCCGCCGGTCGTCCTCCGGATCGAAGTTCTGGAAGCGCAGCACGCCACCGCCCGTGAAGAAAGTCTCCGCCGGGCTCGCGGAGTAACGCCGGTCGAGCGCCGCTTCGAGCATCGCCTCCAGCGTGCGCGCCTCACCCTGGGCCTCGAGCAGGTACTCCACGGCCCACTGGCCGAGGCGGTCCCGGCTCGCGATCTTCGTCGCGCGCAGCGCGGCGGCATCGAGACCCGCCAGCCGCTCATGCAGCCGCGCCACGATCTCGAGGTAGGTGACGAGCGTCCTGAGCTTCGCCGTCGAGCCGAGGTCGAGCCGCGTGCCCTCGTTGATGTCGAAGGGCTGGTCGTGGTTGTCCGTCTGGACACGGACGAGGTTGCCCTCGGGCGTACTTTCGTACAGCGTGAAGCTGTAGGTCACGCCGGAAGGATCGCTGCCCAGCAGGATCCGCGCCTCCATGAGGCCGGCCGTCGCCGCGCCTTCGGCAGAGGTGATCTCGCGCAGCTTGGCGGCGACCCGCTCCTGCAGCCCGAGGTCGATGGTGCTGGTGGCGAAGAAGTCGAGCCGGTCGAGCTCGTAGAGCCTGCGCGTGCCGAGCAGGCCCGACAGGTGGTTGCGCATGGCCGTCGCGGCCTTGCGGTCCACGAAGGACGCGCGCGCCGTCTCCATCGGGCCCCGCCGCGGGCTGATTTCGAGCGCCAGCGCTGCGTCCCTCAGCGCAGGCGTGATGACACCCGCCTGCGCCAGCAGCCGCAGGTGCGAATCGGTCAGCCGCTCGAGCGCCTCGAGGTCGCGGACGAGGAAGCCCGAGGGCCGACGCTGCGAGATCATGAGCGACAGCACCTGGCGGTAGGCCAGCGCACGCTCCTCGAGCGGCGCCGTCTCGTCGCGCAGCAGCCGGTTGACCTCGTCGAAGTCGCTGCCGTACCAGACCCACAGCCCGTCGCCGATGCCGATCACCTCGCCGTAGCCCGCGCGTGCGGCGAGCGGCACGGTGTTGAGGTAGTCCACCACCAGCTGGCGGCGGACGGCCTTGGTGTCCTCGCCGCCGAGGTAGGCACGGAGCGTGGCGGACACCATTTGGCGCAGCTTCTCCTCGGGCGAGTCCGTGATGCCGCCCGGAGAGTGGCGATACTTCTCGATCTGGGTGGCGAGCGTGCTCGCGCCGGGCGTCGGGCGGTCGGGATCCACGCGGGCCAGCAACTGGTCGCCGATGGCGCGCGCGAGCCGGCCCCACTCGATGGCGGGATTGCGCGTGGGATGCGGGCTCGAGAGCAATTCTCGGTTCTCGATGTAGAGCAGGCTGTCCACCACGAGGCGCGGCACCGCCTCGAAGTCGGGATAGGCACGCTGCGGGTAGCGGACCTCGAACAGCGACCGACCCGCGCAGTCGAGGACCGTAAGCCCCGCCTGCGTCTTCTCACGGTACGGCAGGAAGAGACCGTGCCCGGCGGCCTCCCTCATGCGCGGCGAGATCCGCGTCTGCGCCGAGATCTCATAACCGCGCTGCGACAGTCGCTCGGCGAGCGCCGGCAGGCCGGTGTAGCCGAGCCGCCGGTCGAAGGGACCCTCGCCGGGGAAGTGGATCGCATCGCTCGGGCCGGGCTCGACCTGGAAGGTCATTTCCCGCGCGAGCGCCGAGAAGTAGCGCGCCTGCAGCGGTGAGCGCGTGACCTCGAGCCACGCGAGCAGGCCACTGCCCAGCAGGACGACCGCCACGAGGATCAGCAGCAGGATCAGCAGCAGGTGGCCGACGCCTCCTCCCTGACGTGCGCGCATGTCGGACTTCGCTGGTCGGCCCTGGGCGGTGCCATTCTAGGAGAACCCGGACGGCGCCGCAGCGCAGCATCCGGGCAAGACCGGGAGCACGCACCGCCGGGGGAGGCGGGCGCCCCTGCGCGGTTGACACCCCCGCCCCACGGCCCCTAGCATTTGTCCGGACAACTTGGCCCGAAGCGCCGACCCGGCGCATCCTGCCCCCGGGCCCGGAGCCGCACACCATGAGCCATTCCCACGTCGAGGTCGGCCCGCAGCGCTACCGCGAGCGTTTCGGCCGCTACTACGAGGATTTCCAGGTCGGCGACGTGTACGAGCACCGCCCGGGCCGCACGATCACCGAGACCGACAACACCTGGTTCACGCTGCTGACCATGAACACGCATCCGCTGCACTTCGACGAGGAGTACGCGAAAGCGAGCGAGTTCGGCCGCACCCTGGTCGCCAGCCCCTTTACCGTCGCGCTGCTGGTGGGCATGAGCGTCACGGACGTCAGCCAGAAGGCCATCGCCAATCTCGGCTGGCGCGACATCAAGCTGACCCACCCGGTCTTCCCGGGCGACACCCTCTACGCGGAGTCGAAGGTGCTCGAGAAGCGCGAGTCGCAGAAGCGCCCGGGCGCGGGGATCGTGACGGTGAGCACGATCGGCAAGAACCAGAAGGGCGACGTGGTCTGCACCTTCGAGCGCACGATCCTGGTCGCGAAGCGCGGCCATTCGGTCGAGGACAAGATCGGCTACTGAGGATTCGCCATGAACAGCACCGCCACCGCCCGCGTGGGCGCCTCGCCCGACGAGGAGGCCCAGGTCCTCGACGCCATCGACCGCTGGATCGAGAAAGACGTACGGCCGATCGCGAAGAAGTTCGACCTCGAGGACGCGTACCCGTCCGACCTGGTCGAGCAGATGAAGGAACTGGGGCTCTTCGGCGCGACGATCTCGCAGGATTACGGCGGTCTCGGCCTGTCCGCGTCGTGCTACGCGAGCCTCGTGGCGCGGATCTCCGCGGTGTGGATGGCACCGACGGGCATCTTCAACTCGCACCTGATCATGGCGCAGGCGGTGGAGCGCAACGGCACGCCTGAACAGAAGGCCCGCTTCCTGCCGCGCTTCGCCACCGGCGAGCTGCGCGGCGGCATCGGGCTCACGGAACCCGACGCCGGCACGGACCTGCAGGGCATCCGCACCACCGCCGTCCGGGACGGCGACGACTACGTCGTGAACGGCACCAAGACCTGGATCACCAACGGCATCTACGGCAGCTGCTTCGCGGTGGTGGTGAAGACCGACCCCGAGGCCCAGCCACGCCACAAGGGCATGAGCCTGTTCCTGTGCGAAAAGGGTCCTGGTTTCAGCGTGGGCCGCAAGCTGAAAAAACTCGGCTACCGGTCCATCGACAGCGCGGAGCTGGTCTTCGACGGCTTCCGCGTGCCGGCCGCGAACCTCATCGGCGGCGAGGAAGGCCGCGGCTTCCACCACGCGGTCGGCGGGCTGGAGCTGGGCCGCATCAACGTCGCCGCGCGCGGCGTGGGGCTCGCGACCGGCGCGCTCAACCATGCGCTGGCCTACTCGCAGCAGCGCAGCACCTTCGGCAAGCCCATCTGCCAGCACCAGGCCATCCAGCTGAAGCTCGCCGACATGGCGACCCGCGTCGAGGCGGCGCGGCTGCTCGTGGAGCAGGCGGCGCGCAAGTACGACACGGGCGTTCGCTGCGACCTCGAGGCGGGCATGGCCAAGCTGTTCGCCTCCGAGGCCGCCGTCGAGAACAGCCTCGAGGCCATGCGCATCTTCGGCGGCTACAGCTACTCGGTGGACTACGAGATCGAGCGCTTCTTCCGCGACGCGCCACTGATGTGCATCGGCGAGGGCACCAACGAGATGCAGCGCATCATCATCGCCCGCCAGCTCGTCGAGAGGAACCGCGCATGAGCCTGCCGCTCGCCGGTTACCGGGTCCTGACCTTCGAGAACTTCGGCGCAGGCCCCTTCGGCTCGCTGTACCTCGCCGACCTCGGCGCCGAGGTGATCAAGGTCGAGAACCGCGAGCAGGGCGGCGACGCCACGCGCGGCATGGGGCCCTTCCTTGGCGAGCACGACAGCCACTTCTTCCAGGCCTTCAACTACAACAAGAAGAGCGTCTGCCTGAACCTGAAGACGGAGCCGGGGCGACAGGCGTTCCGCCGGCTCGCGGCGAGCGCGCACGTGGTGATGAACAACCTGCGCGGCGACCAGCCGGAGAAGCTCGGCCTGACCTACGCCGCGCTCTCGGACGTGAACCCGCGGCTCGTCTGCGCGCACCTGTCGGCCTACGGCCGCGACAACGAGCGCAAGGCCTGGCCGGGCTACGACTACCTGATGCAGGCCGAGGCTGGCTACCTGCACGTAACCGGCGAGCCAGGCTCGGCGCCGGCGCGCATGGGCCTCTCGATCGTCGACTACATGACCGGCATCACGACGGCGCTCGCGATCCTGGCAGCGCTGCTCGGCGTCGCGCGCGACGGCCGCGGCCGCGACGTGGACGTGAGCCTGTTCGACGTGGCGCTGCACCAGCTCACCTATCCGGGCGCCTGGTACCTGAACGCCGGCCAGAAGACCGAGCGCCTGGCGCGCAGCTCGCACCCCTCGGCCACGCCCGTGCAGCTGTTCCCCACGAAGGACGGCTGGATCTTCATCATGTGCATGACGGAGAAGTTCTGGCGCGCGCTCATCGCCGAGCTCGGCCGGCCGGAACTCGGCGCCGACCCGCGCTTCGCAACCGTCGAGGCGCGCCGCCAGCACCGTCCCGAGCTGACCGAGGTCCTCGACGCGGTGTTCCGCGAGGATACGACCGGGCGTTGGCTCGCGCGCCTGCGCCACCAGCTGCCGGCGGCGCCCGTGAACGACCTGCCGCAGGCGCTCGACAACCCCTACGTGCACGCCATCGGCATGGTCCGGCCCCTGCCCCACCCGCGCATGCCGGGATTCCGGGCCCTCGCGAACCCGATCAAGCTCGACGGCAGGCGCCTGCCGCTGTCGACGGCGCCGGCGCTTGGCGCGCACACCGAGGAGGTGCTCGCCGCGCTCGGCTATGACGCGGCGGGCATCGCGCAGCTTCGCGCTGAGGGCGCGCTGTGAAGCTCGAGGGAGTCAGGGTCCTCGACCTGTCGCAGTTCCTGCCCGGGCCCCTCATGACCATGATCATGGCGGACCACGGCGCCGAGGTGATCAAGGTCGAGGCACCCGGCGAGGGTGACCCCGGCCGGCACATCGGCCTGGGCCAGGGCGGCCACACGACTTTCTTCCGCAACATGAACCGCGGCAAGAAGAGCGTGGTCCTGAACCTCAAGGACCCCGCCGACCGCGAGGCGCTGCTTGCGCTCGCCGAGACGGCGGACGTGTTCGTCGAAGCCTTCCGGCCCGGCGTGGTCAAGCGCCTCGGGGTGGACTACGCGGCGGTCTCGGCGCGCAACCCGCGGATCGTCTACGCGTCCATCTGCGCCTTCGGCCAGACCGGCCCGCGCCGCGACCTGCCCGCGCACGATCTCGCCGTCGAGGCCTATGCCGGCACGGTGAGCGTCAACCTCGGCAACGACGGCGAGCCCGTCATGCCCTTCATCCCCGCGGCCGACATCGCCGCCTCGCTCATGGCGCTCGGCGGAATCATCATGGCGCTGTACCGCCGCGAGAAGACCGGGCGCGGTGACCATTTAGACATCGCCATGCTCGACTCGCTGCTGGCCTGCCTGCCGAACGTGCTCGGACCGGTGTTCGTCGAGAAGCGCGCGCCGGTGCCGAAGCACGAGCGCAGCTGGGGCGGCTCGGCGTTCTACCGCCCGTACCGCACCAGGGACGGGCGCCACGTCGTGCTCGGCGCGCAGGAGATCAAGTTCGTGAAGAGCCTGCTCGGCGAGTGGGGTCGGCTCGACCTCGTCGAGCTCGCCGAGCGCGGCCCGGGGCCGCACCAGCAGCCGCTGATGGACTTCCTGCAGGACCAGTTCGAGACCCGAACGCAGGCCGAGTGGGAAGCCTGGTTCGCGGGACGCGACATCGGCTTCGCGCCGGTGCGCAACCTGCGCGAGGCCTTCGACGAGGACCAGGTGCGCGAGCGCGGCATGCTGCTCGTGGACGAAGCCGGCATCGAGCACGTCGGCGTGCCGATCAAGTTCGCCAGCGAGCCGGCGCGGCCGCGCTTCGACCTGCCGGAGGCGGGCCAGGACAACGAGGCGCTGATCACGCCCCTGCGCCCCCCACGCAGTTGAGTCGAAACTCTTGCGAACTACGGCCACCGCAGTGGCCAGTATCTCGCGCATTCAAGAGGTAATGCCACGGCGACGTCATCGCCAGACATAGCACCGACCCGCTTCCCTGCAAGGATCCCTAAGGCGTAGGCAATCTACACCGGCAGGTTGAGAGCGTCCCGCATGCCAAGGAAGCGTCCTCCACCGATGTCCATACCGGTCGAGCGTATCGCCGGCGAGATCCGGCTCCTGCGCCGCCAGCGGGTCCTGCTGGACGCCGATCTCGCCGTACTATACGGCGTGTCCACGAAGCGGCTGAACGAGCAGGTCCGCCGAAATCTGGATCGCTTTCCTGGAGATTTCATGTTCCAGCTCACGACCGCGGAAACGGACTTTCTGAGGTCGCAAATTGCGACCTCAAAGAGGGGCCGCGGCGGCCGAAGGACACGGCCCTATGCTCTCACCGAGCACGGCGCCATCATGGCCGCAACGGTCCTGAACAGTCCCCAGGCCGTCGAGATGAGCGTCTTCGTTGTCCGCGCCTTCGTGCGCCAGCGCGAACTGCTCACCTCCAGCAGGGCCCTGACCCGGAAGCTCGCGGAGCTCGAGGCTCGGCTGGAAGGCCACGATCAGACAATCGCCGAGATCATCGCTGCCATCCGAGAACTTATGAACCCGTCAGTTCCGGAGAAGCGCCGCGGCATCGGCTTTACCGCGGACCTCGGCGACGGCCCAAACCCGAAGGGAAGGAAGCGCTGATCTGCCGGCAGACCCGGCAGGCCGCTTGACCAGGGTCAAGGCGGACCCGGCCGCCCGGAGTGACGATGGAGTCCGAGAGGCTCCGTCGAGGATCCGCCGAATTGAGGCTTACCCGCTGCGTAACCGCACTGCTCGGCGTCGCCGCCGCAGCCGCTGCACTGGCCGAGGGGCCGGCCGGGCCGCCCGTACTCGAGGAAATCACGGTGCTGGGCAAGCGGGCCGAGTCGCTCGCGAAAGCGGCGGCGACGGTCACCGTGCTCGACCGCGAGGCCCTCGAGGCGACACTCGCCGGCGACCTGCGCGGCCTGCTGCGCTACGAGCCGGCCATCACGGTCGGCGCCGACCCGCACCGCTTCGGCAACGGCGGGCCGAGCCTGCGCGGCCTCGGCGGAAACCGCGTGCTGCTCGAGACCGACGGCGTGCCCGCCCCCTCGTTCTACGCCGTCGGCAGCGTGTCGAACACCGGCCGGGGATTCGCCGAGGCCGACCTCATCGAGCGCATCGAGATCCTGCACGGCGCGGCCTCCTCGCTCTACGGCAGCGACGCGCTGGCCGGCGTCATCGCCACGACCACCCGTGACCCGCGCTCGCTGCTGGGCGCAGGTGACACGTATGCCGCGCGCCTGCAGATGGGCTACTCGAGCGTCGACGAGGGCCGCCATGCGGCGCTCACCCTGGCCGCCCGGCAGCGCGATGTCGCCGCGATGCTGGCGCTCGGCCGGCGCGAAGCCGCGGCCGTGGACATCGCCTCCGCGACTGCCGAACCCAATCCGCGCGAAACAGTCGGCGAGTTCGCCTTCCTGCGCGCGGTACACGACGGCCTCGAACGCCCGCTGCGTCTCACGCTCTCCTGGGACCGGGATCGCGTCGAGACCGAGGTGAACTCGCTGCTGCTGTCGCCCGGCGCCTTCGCGAACACCGTGGACATGGACGCAGACGACCGCTACGAGACGCGCCGGGTCATGCTCGACCAGCCGGCCGCCGCCTGGGGCCCGCTCGAGCACGTGGAATGGCGCCTCTGGTGGCAGGACATGACCGTGCACCAGTACACCGTCGAGGAGCGCCGCGCCGCACCGCCGCGCACGCCGCCGCTCCTGGTCGAGCGGGCGTTCGCCTACACGGAGGCAATGGCCGGCGGCGAAGTGACGCTCGCGCAGACCCTGCAGGCGGCCTCAGGCAGCCACCGACTGGTCGGCGGCCTGGAGCTCAACGTCTCGCGCATCACCGAGCAGCGCGATGGCCGGCAGACCAACCTGCTGACCGGCGCCACCAGCAACATCCTGCTGGGCGAGACCATGCCGGTGCGCGATTTCCCGCGCAGCGAAGTCGCGAGAATCGGCCTCTACCTGCAGGACGGGTTCCGGCCGGGCAACGGCGACGTGAGCATCATCCCCGCGCTGCGCGTGGACGCCTACCGGCTGCGGCCGCTAGACGACCCGATGTACGCCGAGGACAACCCCGCGCAGGCGCCGGTCTCGATCGAGCAGCTGTCGGTGTCGCCCAAGCTCGGCCTGTCCTGGCAGCTGCGCGAGGACCTCACGGCCTGGGCGCAATACGCACATGGCTTTCGCGCGCCGCCCTTCGAGGACGTGAACATCGGCCTCGACATCCCGCAGTTCAACATCCGCGCGCTGCCGAACCCGGACCTCCGGCCCGAGGAGAGCGACAGCCTGGAGCTCGGCCTGCGTCTCCCGGGGCCCATCTTCTCCGGCAGCGCCAGCGTGTTCTACAGCCGCTACGAGGACTTCATCGAGTCGCGCGTGCGCATCGGCGCGGATCCGGAGACCGGCAGGATCCTGTTCCAGTCCCGAAACGTGGCGCGCGCGGAGGTGTGGGGGGCGGAAGCGACGCTCGAGGCGGACCTGTCACAGGCGCTCGGCCTGCCGACCGGCTGGTCGGCCCGCGTCGCGGCGGCCTACGCACGCGGCGACGACCTCGAGCGCCGGCAGCCCTTGAACTCTATCGAACCGCTGCGCGGCGTGCTCGCGCTGCGCTACGACGCGCCAGGTGGCCGC
>JBBINN010000008.1:0-33088 GCA_037443885.1 Gammaproteobacteria bacterium
CTGCCGGTCACCGACTGCTGCCCGGGTTTCGGGTCGGTCGCTAAGTACGTCGCGGTGTCGACGCTCGAGGCCTCCTTCGACGTCGCGTCCATGGCGCGCACGTCCACGAAGGTCTTCATCCTCGAAGTGATGGGCCGCCACGCGGGCTGGATCGCCGCCGCGGGCGGGCTCGCGGCGCGCAAAGCCGGCGACCCGCCGCACATCATCCTGTTCCCGGAGATCGCCTTCGACCGCGAGCGTTTCCTCGCCCGCGTGAAACAGACGGTGGAGACCATGGGCTACTGCGTGATCGTGGCCTCCGAGGGCACGAAGGATGCCGAGGGCCGGTTCCTCGCCGACATGGGCACCCGCGACGCCTTCGGCCACGTGCAGCTCGGCGGGGTCGCGCCGACGCTCGCCGCGATGGTCAAGGACTCGCTGGGCTACAAGTACCACTGGGCGCTCGCCGACTACCTGCAGCGCTCGGCGCGCCACATCGCCTCGAAGGTGGACGTGGAGCAGGCCTATGCCGTCGGCAAGGCGGCCGTGGAGTTCGCGCTCGCCGGCCAGAACTCGATCATGCCCGTGATCCTGCGAAAGTCCTCGAAGCCCTACCGCTGGACCATCGGTTCCGTGCCCATCGCCGAGGTTGCCAACAAGGAGAAGATGGTGCCGAGGCACTACATCACCGGGGACGGCTTCGGCATCACTGCCGCGGGCCGCCGTTACCTCGAGCCGCTCATCGCGGGTGAGGCCTACCCCCCTTACCGCGACGGCCTGCCGGACTACGTCCGCCTGAAGAACGCCAGGGTCAGGAAGCGGCTGAAAACCACCTTCGTGATATGATTTCAAAGTTTACGCGGCCGCTGCCGCGCCCTATTCAAACGTAGAGTCCCCGGGGAGGTCCTCCTAAATGATCGATCTGCAAACGGCGCTGTGGGTCGCCATCGCCTCTGGCGTGCTGGCCATTCTCTACGGCGTATTCATGGTCCGCTGGATCCTCGCGCAGCCCGCCGGCAACGCGCGGATGCAGGAGATCGCCGACGCCATCCAGGCCGGCGCGAAGGCCTACCTGAACCGCCAGTACACGACGATCGCCATCGTGGGCGCCGTCCTGCTGCTGGCGCTATGGGTGCTGCTCGGCGCGCCGACGGCGCTCGGCTTCCTGGTCGGCGCGGTACTCTCCGGCGCGGCCGGCTACATCGGCATGAACGTGTCGGTGCGCGCGAACGTGCGCACCGCGCAGGCGGCGAGCGTGGGCCTCAACCCGGCCCTCAAGGTCGCCTTCCGCGGCGGTGCGGTCACCGGCATGCTGGTGGTCGGCCTCGGCCTGATCGGGGTGGCCGCCTACTACGCGCTGGCCGAGCCCGTGATCGGCGAGAAGGAGGCCCTGCGCGGACTGATCGGGCTCGCCTTCGGCGGCTCGCTGATCTCGATCTTCGCCCGTCTCGGCGGCGGCATCTTCACCAAGGGCGCCGACGTCGGCGCGGACCTCGTCGGCAAGGTCGAAGCGGGCATCCCCGAGGACGACCCGCGCAATCCGGCGGTGATCGCCGACAACGTCGGCGACAACGTCGGCGACTGCGCCGGCATGGCGGCCGACCTGTTCGAGACCTACGCGGTCACGGTCGTCGCGACGATGCTGCTCGGCAGCCTGCTGATGCAAAACCTCGGCGGCGCCGCCGTCGTCTACCCGCTGGTGATCGGCGCGGTGTCGATCGTCGCCTCGATCGTCGGCACCTTCTTCGTGTCGGTCACCGAGGGCGGCCGGATCATGGCCGCGCTTTACCGGGGGGTGATCGTCTCGGGCGTGCTGGCCGCGATCGTCTTCTACCCGGTCACCACGGCCATGATGGGCGAGCAGGCGCTGAACCTGTATTTCTGCGCGCTCGTCGGTCTCGCGCTGACTGCGGCGATGATCGTCATCACCGAGTACTACACCGCCACCGAGTTCGCGCCGGTGCGGCACGTCGCCGACGCCTCGCAGACCGGCCACGCGACCAACATCATCGCCGGCCTCGGCGTGTCCATGAAGTCCACTGCGCTGCCGGTGCTGGCGGTGTGCCTGTCCATCTGGGGCACCTACCAGCTGGGCGGCCTGTACGGCATCGCGGTCGCGGCGACCGCGATGCTCTCGATGACCGGCATGGTCGTGGCGCTCGACGCTTATGGCCCGATCACCGACAACGGCGGCGGCATCGCCGAGATGAGCGGCCTGCCCAAGGACGTGCGCGTCACCACCGACGCCCTCGACGCGGTCGGCAACACCACCAAGGCCGTGACCAAGGGCTACGCCATCGGCTCGGCCGGCCTCGCCGCGCTGGTGCTGTTCGCCGACTACACCTACAAGCTCGAGGACATGGGCAAGATGCCCGAGACGGGCTTCCAGCTGGCCGACCCGGCCGTGATCATCGGCCTGTTCATCGGCGGCCTCGTGCCCTACCTGTTCGCCGCCATGGCCATGGAGGCCGTCGGCCGCGCTGCCGGCTCCGTCGTCAACGAGGTCCGCCGGCAGTTCCGCGAGATCAAGGGCATCATGGAAGGCACGGCCAAGCCCGACTACTCGCGCGCCGTGGACATGGTCACGCGCGCGGCGATCAAGGAAATGATCATCCCGTCGCTGCTGCCGATCCTCGTGCCGGTCGTGCTGGCCTTCGTGATGAACTGGCTGATGGGCCCCGGTGCCGGCATCCGCGCCCTCGGCGGACTGCTGATCGGCACGATCGTCACGGGCCTGTTCGTCGCGATCTCGATGTGCACGGGCGGCGGCGCCTGGGACAACGCCAAGAAGTACATCGAGGAAGGCAACTATGGCGGCAAGGGCTCGGATGCCCACAAGGCCGCCGTGACCGGCGACACCGTGGGCGACCCCTACAAGGACACCGCGGGTCCGGCCATCAACCCGCTGATCAAGATCATCAACATCGTGGCGCTGCTGCTGGTGCCGCTGCTGTAGGGCTTGTCCCCTTCGCCATTGGAAAGGCCCCGGCATGCCGGGGCCTTTTTTCTTGCGGGTCACCCGTCCGTAGCCCGGCATGCGTGCCGCTGCGGCCCGAGTGGCCCTGGTTTGCGACCTTCATGCATATCCTGCACAAGACCCATTGACAGCGGCTGGCGCGTGGATTTTCCTCCCGCCATGCAAGCATCCGATGCGATGGAACGTATCACCGCCCTCCTCGGTGAGGCGCAGGACGGCCGGCCGGAGGCGCTGCAAGAGGTGGTGTCGCTCGTATACCCGGAACTGCTGCGCCGGGCGCAGGCTCAGGTGCGCACCTATTACCGTGGCGGCGCGCCGAGCCCGACGCTCGAGCCCGCGGCGCTGGTCAGCGAAGCCTACCTCAGGCTCATCAAGCAGCGCGCACGCTTCGACAATCGCGGCCACTTCTTCGCCATCGTCTCACAGCTGATGCTCAGGGTGCTGCTCGACCACGAGCGCGCGCAAGGCCGCCGCAAGCGGGGCGGCGACTACGTGCGCGTCTCGCTGAGCGAGGCGGGCGAGCTGCCCGTCGGCCAGAACTGCTCCGTCGAGGCGTTCGCCGAGGCGCTCGAGCGGCTCGTGACCCTCAACGGTCGCGCGGCGGACATCGTGAAGGCGCGGCTCCTGTGGGGCCTCACTGTGCCGGAGATCGCCGAGGCGTTCGAGATGTCCAGCCGCACGGTCGAGCGCGACCTTGCCTTCGCGCAGCGCTGGCTCACGTTGGAGCTCAGGAGCGACTGGAGCGGCCGGCCGTGACGCCGGAGCAGTACGCGCGCGCGCAGGCGCTGTTCGAAGCCGTGCAGGACCTGCCCGCGAAGGACCGCGCCGCCCGGCTTGAGGAACGGTGCCCGGACGACGCTGCCCTGCGCGCGCGGGTGCTCGCGCTGCTCGACGCCGATCCCGCGTGCCTGCCCCGGCTCGACGCCCTCGTGCACGAGGCGCTGTTCACGCACCCGGGTGACGTCGTCGGTCCCTACCGGCTCGCGCGCAGACTCGGTGAGGGCGGCATGGGCGAAGTGTGGCTCGCCGCGCAGTCCGAACCGATCCGGCGCCAGGTGGCGCTCAAGCTGATCAAGCCGGGCATGGATTCTCGGCGTGTCATCGCGCGCTTCGAGGCGGAGCGGCGCGCGCTCGGGCTGATGGATCACCCGGCGATCGCCCGCATCTTCGACGCGGGGTTCACGCCGCGCGGCCTGCCCTACTTCGCGATGGAGTACGTCGACGGCCAGCCGATCACTGCCTACTGCGACGCGGAGCGGATGCCGCTGCGGGCTCGTCTCGAGCTCTTCGCCCGCGTCTGCGCGGGTGTGCAGCACGCGCACCAGCGCGCCGTGCTGCACCGCGACCTCAAGCCCTTGAACGTCCTGGTGCGGCGCATCGACGGCGAGGCCGCTCCCACCATCATCGACTTCGGCATCGCCAAGGCGCTGCAGGAGCCGCCCGCCGGGCAGCCGCTGCAGACGGAGTACGGCGCGGTCATCGGCACCCCGGAATACATGAGCCCCGAGCGGCTGCGCGGCGACGAGGCCGCGCCCGACACGCGCGCCGACGTCTTCTCGCTCGGCATGATCCTGTGCGAGCTGCTGGTGGGCGCGCTGCCATACCCCGCCGCGGACAAGCGGTCCGGGCCAAGCGGGACGCCGGCGCACGGCGTCCAGGAACGCTCGCCGACCACGCCGAGCGCACTGCTGCGCACCGTTCCCGACGCCGGGGCCATTGCGAGCCTGCGCTCGGCCAGCGTCCCGGCGCTGCGGGCGACGCTGCGGCGCGACCTCGACTGGATCGTGACGAAGGCCGTGGCGCCGGAGATCGAGCGACGCTACGCGTCGGTCGAGGATCTGGCGCAGGACGTGATGCGCTACCTGCGCTCGGAGCCGGTGACCGCCCGGCCCCCGAGTGTGGCCTACCTTGCCTCGCGCTTCGTGCGCCGGCATCGCCTCGGCGTCGCGGCCGCTGTCGTCGGTATCGCGCTGCTCACGGCCGGCGTGACGGGCACGGCGGTCGGATTCTTCAAGGCCCGGAAGGCGGAAGCCGAGGCTCGCCGCGACGCCGCCGTGGCCGAAGAGTCGCTCGCGTTCCTGGTGGACCTCTTCCGGACTGCCGACCCGCTGAGCGGCGGAAGCCCGAACCTCACCGCGAGGCAGATGCTGGACGCCGGCGTCGAGCAGCTGCGGCAGGACCGGAATCTCGACCCCGTGGCGCGGGCCCGTCTCAAGCAGGCGATCGGCTACAGCTACTTCGCCGCGTTCGACGTCGAGGCCGCCAAGGGTGTGCTCAGGGAAGCCCTCGAGGAGCAGCGCGCTGAGCTGGGCGATACCCACCCGCAGACGCTGCGCACGGAGCGCTTGCTCGCCGAACTGTATTGGACGGTCGGGCCGCTGGACGAGGCGGAGATCCGTGCCCGCCGGGCGGTCGAGGGCCTGCGCAGCGCCCTCGGGCCCGAGGACCCGGCCACGCTCGACGCGGAGGGCATGCTGCTCGAGGTCATGATGCGGCAGGGCCGCCGTGACGAGGCCCTGCCACTGGCCGAGGATCTGTTGCGACGCAACGCCGCCGTACTCGGCGTCGACGCCTTGCCGACCGCCGAGGCGCTGTCCCGTGTCGCGAGCCTGAGGCTGCGGACCGGCAACCTCGAAGCCGCGGAGCGCCTGCATGGGGATGCGCTTCGTATCCGGCGCCTGCGGCTCGGCCCGGATCACGTCAAGACACTGCAGTCGGAGCTCGCGCTCGCGGACGTCGCGCTGGCGCGCGGAGACCTGCTGACGGCCGAATCGAGCTACCGCCGCGCCGTCAGGGACATCGAGGCGCGCTGGGGTCCGACGACCAAGCCTGCATACCGAATGCACGAGCGCCTCGGCGCGGTGCTCGCCACCGCCGGGCGCTGGGCAGAGGCGCGGGACGAGTACCGCCACGCGCTGGCCGGCTACCGCGCGATGCTGCGGCCCGACCATCCGGACGTGCTCGCAGTGGCGCTCCAGCTCGGCCGCGCGGAGGCGGCGCTCGGCGCCGCGGATGCGGCAGCTGCGTTGTTCAGGGAGTCCTGCGAGGGCCGGCGCGCGCAGTTCGGCGATGCGCACGAGCTCACGGTCGCATCGTGCACGGCCCTGTCGCAACTCATGCCGCAAGCTCGCTGACGCCTTCGATCGAAGGCCGGGAGGCCTTGCGGCTGACCTGCCGCGACCTCCACGCTGCATCCCGCCATTCCCCGGTTCCGGTGGCCGTTGCTCCAACGCCCATCACCAAAACCGCGCGCGGCATGGCGGGTTCGGCCGCCCGTTGACGCGTCTTGTCCAAGGGCACTGGAAACGCCGCCGGGAGGGGCCGGCGCATCCGGCCTCGACGGATCGGGAGATTCTGTCAAGTCCGGCCTTCGAGTCGGCGCGAGATCAACAACAGCGTGGAGGACAGCTTCGTGAACAGTCTGCATCGCCTTGCGGCAACGGCCATCGTTGGCCTGATGACGACCCAGGGAACCGCCTGGGCCAGCGGCAACAGCGGCATCAATCCCGATCCGGTCGGCACCTGGCTGCTCGACGTCACCTTCCTGAGCGGCAACCCGCCGACGTTCAAGGAAATGATCACGCTGCACGCCAACGGCACGGTCACGGAAACCAACACGACGCTCAACGGCGCGAGCGGGTTCCTGCCGCAGCCCGTCTTCAACCTGGTGGGCAGCGACGGTCAGGGCGCCTGGAGGCGGCTGCCCGGCGGGAGGATCGGCCTGTCGGTCACCAAGCTCGTGTTCTGCGGACCGGCGCCTTCGCTGATCCCCCTCCCGCCACCGGCTCCGCCACTGGAAATCTGCGGCGGCTCATCCGGCGCACTGCCAGGAACACACATCGGCTATCTGCGCGTCACGTGGCAGGCCACGGTTTCCGGCGGCCAGCTGAAGGTCGCCCCGAGCGACTCCAGGACCGAGCTGATCCTCGATCCGGAAAACCCGAGGGGGCCGGGGATCGATTTCGGGCCAGCCTCCGCGAGCGGCAAGCGGCTGCACTGACCGGCGTTGTTCACGCAGGGTCCGGTCCCCCGCACGCGGAGTGAGGTGGACCGGAGCGCAATACTTTGCCGGCAATCGGGCCGGGCGTGCCGCGGTGGAACTAGGGCGCCTCGACCCGGTAGCCGCGCGACTCGAGCTGCGCCACGAGGCCGTCCTCCTGCAGGAGCTGGCTCATCCAGACGACTGCCACGGTCGACGCATTCCGGGCGAGTGCATCCTCGGCCGCGGTGAGCCAGGCATCCGCCAGGCGCGCCGGCAGGTCGGCCAGCCCGCGGGACTGCAGCAGCTCCGAGCCGGTGACGACCGCGAGGCAGGCGCCGGCCTGGTCCACCGGCGCGAGCTCGCGCAGCACGGCGACCTCGCCGGTCGCCCAGGCGTTGGCGCGCACGCGCATGAGATCGAGGTCCGACTCGAGCCGCTCGATCGTCTTCGCGAAGCACTCGAGGTCCTCGAGCTCCGATTTCTTGAACTCCCGGATGAGATCGCGTGGCTTGTCCAGCGGCACGTTGACGACCGGGCGGGTGATGACCAGCTTGCGCTTCTTCGCCGCTTTCTCGACGGCCGGCCAGATCACGTTGTTGCGCTCGAGGCCGGCCTCGCCGATGGCTTCGCGGTACAGCTCGCCGGCCGCGAAAATCGGCCGCCACTTCTCCACGCCGCGATCGTTGCCGAGGTAGCGCTGCTTCAGCAGCAGCCAACGCGCGTAAAGCTCCGGCGGCACCAGTTCCTGCAGCGTCTCGCCGTTCGGGTTCTGCCGGATCCCGACCAGCGAGGGCAGCAGCAGGGCGCCCCGCACGACGCCCACGTTGGTGTCCACGCCGGGTGGCGCGATCACCTCGGTGGACTGGGCGAGCGCGCGCTCGAGAGCCGGCGAGCGCCACTGCATGCGCTTGGGCAGCGGCCCGTAGCTGCCCAGGATCCACAGCACGTGCTCGCCTTCGGCAGTCGATGCCGTAACGCGCCAGAGCCCCGGGCCGGGCTGCTCGCCACTGACCAGCAGTTCCTCGAAGAGGGTCGGACCCGTCTCCTGCGCGGACTCCGGCTGTGGCTCGTTCAAGGGCTCTTCGCCAGGCACCGGCTCCGTCGCCACTCCCGGCAGCGGCTCCGACCCATGTTCGGGCGCTTCCGCTGGCGCGGTCGCTGGCACCTCTGCCACCGTTGCCACCGCAGCGGCTGCCGCCTCGGCAGCATTCGTGACGGCGGACAGGGCGGGCGAAAGCAGCCCGAGGACCGCGATAAGGCCGAGGTCACGCAACATCCATTCACCATGGTTCCCAAGACCGCCGGCGGGCCGGATAGTTGCGCTGCGGGAAGCACGGCACGCAACGGAAGGCGCCATGGGCTCGCGGGCACCGCCCGACTTCGGCATATTGTCAGCCCGCGCCCCCGGGCGCCGCCTGCAGCGAAGACACTTGCCTCGCCACCCTGACAGGACCACCGACCGCCCGCTCCTCGTCCGTTGCGGCGCAATGGGCGACATGATTCTCGTCACCCCGATCGTGCTTGCACTCCACCACCGTTTCGGGGCGCCAGTCGACATCGTGTCGAGCGGCGCCTGGGTTCGACCGCTGCTCGACGGCCAGGAAGGCGTCGGGCGCATCTTCCTGCTCGACTCGAGGCGCCGGCCGTATCTGATGAGCCCCGACCAGTGGCGGCTGGTGGCAGAACTCCGAAGGCGGGGCGCAGGGCCGGTGTGGATGTGCGACAGCAACGACCCGACCCATGCGCTGCTGGCGCGCGCCGGCCTCGGCCCGGACTCCCTGGTCGCCGCGCGCGACCATCCCTTCCGGCCCCGCGAGCACGTCGTGGACCGCTACCTGCGGATGTCGCGGGAGGTGCCCGCCGCGTTCGCCACGACTGTCCCTCCGCCGGTCGAGGTGGAGCCGCGCCCCTCGCTGCGCGTGGCCGAGGACTGGCGCGCCGATGCGGACCGCTGGCTGGCGGGCCGCGAGCTCGCGGGCCGACCGGTCGTGCTCCTGCAGGCGGGCAACAAGCGCACCATGCGCCGCTTCGGCCGACGCCAGCGGGCCACCAACGTGAAGTACTGGCCCGAGGAGCGCTGGGCCCGTGTCATCGATGGCATCCTGGAACGCGACCCGGGCACCGCCGTGCTGCTGCCTGGCGTCGAGACCGAGAAGGCCTTGAACGACGACATCCTGCGGCTCGTCACGCGGCCGGGCGCCTTGAACGTCGCGGGCG
This sequence comes from Gammaproteobacteria bacterium, assembly GCA_037443885.1. Classification (GTDB taxonomy): domain Bacteria; phylum Pseudomonadota; class Gammaproteobacteria; order Steroidobacterales; family Steroidobacteraceae; genus SG8-30. Next base: position 9,156 of record JBBINN010000008.1, read on the forward strand.
AGGTGCCGATCCCGCGCCTGCTGGCGCTGCAGGAGCGCGCGCGCGGCATGGTGTCGGTGGACACCGGGCCCGCGCACTCGGCCGCGGCGCTCGACTGCCCGCTCGTGGACCTGTTCAGCACCGCGGATCCCGACGAGATCGGGCCGCGAAGCCACGGCGCGCCGGTCGAGATCCTCGGCGGCCGGATCGAGTCCCTGCTAAGCATTCAGGTCGAGGAGGTGCTCGCCGCATGGGATCGCGCAATGACCGCCGCAACGCCTGGCCGTCACGGATCCACGGACGCGATCGGCGACTAGGGCCTGACGCGCCCCAGGCGTCAGACGGTTTCGCGGCGGCGGCGCAGGCGCGGCCGCCAGACCGCCACCAGGATGTTGGCGAAGGACAGCGCCAGGATGGTCCACAGGCCGATCCACTCCGTCCGCAGGATCGGCGCGAGCAGCGTCGGATCGCTGTCGCCCGCGCTCGCGGCCAGCGCGCTGATCTCGGCCGCCTTGCGCGCGCTCGCGTTCACGGTCAGCAGCGTCCCCTCGAACATGGCCACCGTGGACAGCGCCTTGAGCCAGGGCCAGCCCTGGTCCATGTAGGCACGCGTCGCGGCGATCGCGAGCAGGCCGCTGATCAATACCAGCACCAGCGACGGCAGGAGCATGTACTTCGTGAGGGCGGCGATGCCCTGCCGAACCGCCGCGTACTCGACCAGCGAGTCCTGCGGCGCGGTGACGACCAGCACGATATAGGCTGCGAGCGCGCCCATCACGCCGACGGCGCCGACCTCGTGCAGCAGCTTCAGCAGCTTGCGATACATGGCCCGGAGTGTAGTGCCCGCGCGGGCGGTGTCGCCAGACCACCGCCCCTGAACTGGACAGGGAGCGGTGACTCTTCCGCTTGCCCGTCGGTTAACATGCGCTGTCCCCACACGAGAGCCGCCGCATGCCCGGAACGCTACGAGGCAAGGCCGCCATCGTCGGCGCCGCCGACACGCAGGTCGGCGTCGTGCCGCACGTGGGCGCGACGCGCCTGTGCCTCGACGCCATCCTCGGCGCGCTCGACGATGCGGGGCTCTCGAAGGACGATGTCGACGGCCTCGTCACCTGCAACTCGATCGCCGAGTCCTGGACCTACCACGCCGAGGCGATCGCGGAGCACCTGCAGATCTTCCCGCGCTACTGCGTCAGCGTCGCGACCGGCGGCGGCACCACCTTCACCGCCCTGCACCAGGCGGCCGCGGCCATCGCGTCCGGCCTGTGCAGCACCGTGGTCGTCGCGATGGCCGACAGCCTGCGCTCGGGGCTGACGCGCGAGCGGGCCGTGACGATGCAGGCCTCGACCGGCCACCCGCAGTTCGAGGGCCCCTGGGGCGCGCCGGTCTCGGCGAGCTACGCGCTCATCGCCAGGGCCCACATGCACGAGTACGGCACCACGCCGGAGCAACTCGCCGCCGTGGCGGTGAGCACGCGCGCGCACGCGGCGAGGAACCCCGCGGCGCAGATGCGCGCGCCGATCACGGTCGGGGACGTGCTGAACTCGAGGATGATCGCCGACCCGCTGCGCCTGCTCGATTGCTCGTTGATCTCCGACGGCGGCGCAGCGGTGGTGCTCACCTCCGCCGAGCGCGCGCGGGATCTGCGCCGACGCCCGGTCTACCTGCTCGGCGCCGGCGAGGGCCATGGCCACGAGCACATCAGCCAGGCGAAGAGCCTCACCACGTCGGCCGCGGTGGACTCGGGCCGGCGCGCCTGCCGCATGGCGGGCGTGGTCCCGGACGACATGGACTTCGCCAACCTGTACGACTGCTTCACGCCGGTGGTGCTCGTCCTGCTGGAGGACCTCGGTTTCTGCGCCAAGGGCGAGGGTGGTGCCTTCGTCGAGGCCGGCCACATCGCCCCAGGCGGGCGCCTGCCGGTCAACAGCCACGGCGGACTGCTGTCCCACTGCCACCCCGGGCATCCCGGCTCGATGTTCGCGTTGACCGAGGCGGTGCGGCAGCTGCAAGGCAACGCGGGCCAGCGCCAGCTCGCGCGTGCGGAGCTCGGGCTGGTGCACGGCCAGGGCGGCGTGATGTCGAGCCACTGCACGGTGATCCTCGGCCGGGAGCGTGGCCCGTGAGCGAGTCGCCGAAGCGCATCGTCCCCGTTCCGACCGCCGAGACCGCGGAGTTCTGGGAGGGCTGCCGCCGCCGCGAGCTGCTGCTGCAGCGCTGCCGGGGCTGCGGGCGGGTGCAGTTCTACCCGCGCGGGCTGTGCGCCAGCTGCGGCGGGCGCGAACTCGGCTGGATTCGCGCCAGCGGCCGCGGCGTGGTGCGGAGCTTCAGCATCGTGCGCCGGCCGGTGTCGCCGGCCTACGGCGCCGAAGGCCCGTTCGCACTGCTCCTCGTCACGCTCGAGGAAGGCCCCACGCTGATGAGCACACTGACGGGCTGCCCGCCGGAGCAGGCCTTCATCGGCATGCCCGTTGCGGTGACCTTCGAGGACTGGCCCGAGGGCGTGACGATGCCCCGCTTTCGTCCCGCCTGACCCGAGCGGCCGCAGCCTCAGCTTTCCGAAACCCCAGCCGCCCGGCCCACCGGCGCAGGCAGATTCACGACCTTGTTGCCGTCCTCCTGCGAGGCGGATGGGGCGTCCACGCACTCGAGGCGGCCCTCCACGGTAGCGCCGCATTCCAGGCGCAACTTGCGATAGAAGATGTTGCCGGTGATGCGCGCCTTCGCCTGCAGCTCGACGAAGTGACCTACCTCGAGATCGCCGTGGATGGTGCCGTTGATGACGGCGTCGTGGACCTTCACGGAGCCGCGGATGCTGCCCTTCTCGCTGACGACGAGCAGTCCGCCCTGCCCGCCGCGCGCGCAGACGCTGCCCTGGATGCTGCCGTCCACCCGCAGCCCGTCGGAGATGAACACGTCGCCCTGGATCTCCACGCCCTCGGCGACGAGACTGGTCAGGCGGCGAACCTCGATGGACGGATGCTGCTTGCGGCGGAACATGGCGACTCCCGGTGTTCAATCACGCCGGGCGGCGCGGGGATTGCCCCTGGCCCGGTAGAACTCGACCTGGCTCGTCATCTCGACGACGTGACTGTTGAGCTCGGCAACCTGCTCCTCGAGCGCCGCGCGCGTGGCGCGCTCGACGTCCATCTCGACGCGCAGCTGCGCGAGCTCGCTCCGGAGCGAGGCGTTCTCCACTTCCAGCGCGCCAGCCCGCGCGAACGGCGATCCGCCGGTGCCGAACTGCAGCAGGATGAGCGTCACTGCGACCGCGGCGCCGGCAGCGATGGCGACGCCGCGAACGGCCGGGCGGGAGGTGGGCACCAGCTCGAAGCGGGCCTCCGTGAGGAACCTGGAAGAGCGCGCCGTCACGGCCATCAGCGCGCGGCACCCGGCAGGACTTCGGCGAGATAGGGGCCCGGATCCACGCGGCGTCCGTCGCGGATGACCTCGAAGTGCAGGTGCGGGCCGCTCGAACGCCCGGTGGAGCCAACGAGCGCGATCTCCTGCTGCGGCATCACGACATCGCCGACGCGCACCAGCAGCTTCGAGGCGTGGCCGTAGAGCGTGGACAGGCCATTGCCGTGATCGATGACGACGGTCTGGCCGTAGGCGCCGCGGTAGCCGGCCGCGACCACCCGGCCGCCACCGCTCGCCAGGATCGGCGTGCCGCGCGGCGCGGGGATGTCGAGGCCGGCGTGGCGAGCGAGCTGGCCGGTGAACGGATCGTGGCGCAGTCCGTAGGCCGAGCTGATGCCGACGCCCTCGCCCGCCACCGGAACGCGCGACGGAAAGGCCATGGTCTGCATCACCTGCCCGGCGGCGGAGTCAGCCAGCTGGCCGAGCGCCGCCTCGAGCGCAAACAGCCGCATCTCGGCGAGCGCCAGCCCTGTGCCGTGATCGTCGGCCGCAGCGAATGCGGCGGGCAGCGTGCCGACCGCGGCGATCTGCAGCAGCGGGCCGCCCGCAGGACCCGTGACCTTCTTCGGCTCCAGCAGGCTGGTTTCGGTCGTGATGCCGAGGCGCCGGGCCAGCGCAACCGCCTCGCTCTCGAGCTTCGAGAGTCGGCTCGCGAGCTGGCCGACGCGGCCGACGAGGGCACGACCCTCGGGATCCTGGATATCGAGGCGCGCGGGCGATCGTGAATCCACCTGCGCGAGCCGGTAGCCGGCGCCCATGGACACCACGGCCAGCACGAGCACGACGAAGCCCGCCCACAGCGCAAACGACAGGGCGCCGAAGGTGTGGGTGCGTGAGCCCGCGACAGGGCCGGCGGAGATGATGACGAACGCCACGGCGTCCTCCCTCGTTCGCTGCGCGCGAACCTAATTACCCCGCGACAGGCGAGTGGAACAAGCGAAGTTCCGCGTGGCGGCCCGAACTGTGAAGAGGGACACATTCAACAGCCGGAAAGCGCGTCGCCATTCGGCGACAGCACGGCGGCAGCCCGCGGCATCCAGCCGAGCAAGCGCCGCGGATCCCGGCGCCGACGACCGCGCGGCGCTCAGGTCCCGCCCAGCTTCTGATCCACCTCCCGCCACAGCGCCACGAAGCGCTGCGACGCCTCGCTGGCAGGCGCGAAGGACGGCAGGGGCGCGCGACGCAGCGTCATGCGCTCGATGTCGCTCCAGTAGGGGATCTCGGCGGCGAGCATCATCGGGAAGCGGCCACGGGCCTCGGCCATCAGCGCCTGGTGCAGCGACTTGCGCCGGTCCACCATCGAGAAGAACGGAAGTATGCGCAGGTCCCTCCAACCCTCGCGCTCCACGAAAGCGAGCAGCTGATCGATCATCCGAAGCGAGAGCGGCGCGGGAAGCGTCGGCACTACGATCGCGTCCGCCGCCCTCAGCACGTTCTCGGTCAGGAGCGACGCACCCGGCGGGCAGTCGAGCACCAGCAGGTCGTACTGATCCTGCAGGGGCCGGCTCATCCTGAGCAGTCGCTGGGTCGGATGCCTGCGCGCGTCCATGTGGACATCGAAGTTCCGGTAGGAGAAATCGGCGGGTATCAGGTCGAGACCGGCCCAGGGCGTCGAGGCGACGACCTCGGGCAGCCCGACCTTGCCGCTCACGAGACGCCGTGCCGAGACCCGGTCGTCGGGCTCGCCGCGCAGCACCCAGGTCGCCCCGCCCTGCGGGTCGAGGTCCCAGAACACGGTGCGCCGGCCCGAGCGCGCGGCGAGGTAGGCAAGGTTCACGGCGGCCGTCGTCTTGCCGACACCGCCCTTGATGTTGGAAACGGCGAGGGTTTTCACGGCCACCCTCCGGTGCCCGGTGCTCCTGCACTTTAGCGGCGCCGACCCGGACTTTCACTGGAAGATTGTGATCCGCGGTTGCGGCCCTGTAAGGTCTCGGACCGGATGCATACCGGGACCCTCAGCCTCCAACCCATAGGTTTCGTCAGGACCGCGATGGGCTCGAAATCCGATGCGCCCCGCCAGCCGGCGGCCGCGCCCGACGAGCCTGCGTGCATCGAGCTGCTGCCAGGCCGCGGCTTCGAGCACGCACTCGAGGACCTCGAGGGCTGGGACTACGTCTGGGTGCTCTACTGGTTCCACCGCAACGAAGGCTGGCGGCCCAAGGTGCTGCCGCCGCGCAGCTCCACGGGCCGCAAAGGCGTCTTCGCCACGCGCTCGCCGCATCGCCCGAATCCACTGGGACTCTCGGCCGTGCGGCTCGAGCGTGTCGATGGCCTGACGCTCCACATCCGTGGCGCGGACATGCTGGACGGCACGCCGGTCCTCGACCTGAAGCCCTACGTCCCCTACACGGACGCCCACCCGCAGGCGCGCAGTGGCTGGCTGGAACAGGCCGGCAGCTTCACCAACGCCGCCACCCCGGTCGACCCGCTGCCTGCCTGGCAGGTGGAGTTCGCACCGGTCGCGGCCGAGCAGGCACGCTGGATCGAGGCACGCACGGGCCTGGCGCTCTCGGGGCGCATCGTCGCCACGCTCGCGCTCGGCCCGAAACCGAATCCCTATCGTCGCATCAAGCGCGAGGGCGCCGCCTGGCGCCTGGCCGTCAAGGACTGGCGCGTGCGCTTCAGCGTGGCCGGCCGCCGCCTGCTCGTGGAGTCGATCCGGTCCGGCTACCGGGAATCCCAGCTCGCGAGCGCGACGGACCCCGCGCTCGCGCTGCACCGGGAATTCTCGGCGAAGTGGTCGCCCGCGGACGTTTGACGCCTGCTGGCGCCCGCGACCCCTTCGCGCGCCGCGCCTGCGGGTCTATGCTCGACGCATGAGACCACGGTACTGGCTGTCGCTGGTCGCCCTGGCCGGGCTCGTCGCCTGCCAGGAAGACTCCTCCGCCCCGGCCGGCGACGCCGCCGCCGGGACCGACGCCTACGACGCGCAGCGCCACGCGATGGTCGAGCGCCAGCTCCGCGGCCGGGACATCGACGACCGCCGCGTGCTGGACGCGATGCGCCGCGTGCCGCGCCACGAGCTCGTGCCACCCCGCCTGCGCGACGAGGCCTACGCCGACTACCCCCTGCCGATCGGCCACGACCAGACCATCTCGCAGCCCTACATCGTCGCCTTCATGACGCAGGCGCTGAAACCGCGCCCCGGCGACCGCGTGCTTGAGATCGGCACCGGCTCGGGCTACCAGGCCGCGGTGCTCGCCGAACTCGTCGCCGAGGTGTACACGATCGAGATCGTGGCTCCCCTCGGCGAGCGGGCGCGCGCGGATCTCGAGCGGCTCGGCTACCGCAACGTCCACGTGCGCATCGGTGACGGCTACGAGGGCTGGCCCGAGCACGCGCCTTTCGACGCCATCATCGTCACCTGCGCACCGGAAGACGTGCCGAGACCGCTGGTGGAGCAACTCCGCGACGGTGGCCGGATGATCATTCCGGTCGGCGACCTGCGGCGCGGCCAGGAGCTCTACCTGCTCGAGAAGCGTGGCGGCGAGGTCGTCCGCCGGGCGATCCTGCCGGTGCGCTTCGTGCCGATGACGGGGCGGGCACAGGACGGGCCCAGCGACACGCGCGACTGACCGGCCTCGTATCGGCGGGTCTCGCTACGGGCCGGAAGGCGCACCGCTGCCGGCGGCCGGCGGGAACTTCGCAACGCGCTCGAGGCTTCGCCGGCCCCGCTCGACGCGAATCGGCAGCCAGCTGCCCGGCGCCTGTCGCGCGATGGATTCGGCCACCTGCCCGGGGGTCGCGACGCGGCTGCCGCCGACGGCGACGATCACGTCTCCCACGCGCAGCCTCGCCTGCTGCGCCACCGACCCGTCGGTGATGCTGGCAATACGCACGCCGGCCGGCGCAACTTCGAGCGTCACGCCGAGGCGCACCCGCGGCGGCGCAGGCGGACGCGGCGGCGGATCCACGCCGAACACCGCCGTGGCGTAACCGTCGGCGAGGCGCGCGCAATCCGAGGCCACGTCCCAGGGCAGGAGCGTCACGGGCGACTCGAAGCCGAGCGCCTCGAGCTGCCACGGAACGCCAAAGCCGTGCACGACGTGGCCGCTGCCCATCAGGCCGACCACCGGCGCCTGCGGATGCCGCAGCGACGCATCGCGGATGCCGAGCGCCATGGCGCGGTCCCAGGTGAGCTGGGCCTCGACGAACCGCCGGAAGCGCTCGTCGTCGCGCCGAGGCCCGGTGGCGTCTCCAGCCGGCAGGTGCTCGCGCCAGCTGTCGAACAGCAGGTCGAGGTAGCCGTCGGCGGCGGGCGCGGGCTCGTCCACGCCCTCGCGCTCGTCTTCCGGCACGGCAGCGAAGCCTCGCTCGGCGACTCTGCTCGTGAGACTGCGCTCCACGTTCACCGCCACCATGGGGATGCGGTTCATGCGGGCGAAGTGGAAGATCGGCAGGTAGAGCGACGGGTTGAAGCTCCACACCCGGCGCCAGTCGGCATCGGTCAGGAAGGTCGCTTCGTCGGTCTCGCCGGCCACCCACCGGTCGAGCGCCGGCTGGACGCGGCGCGGGAACATCTCGAGCGCAATCACCAGGTCCGGGCGCCGGGCGTGCAGCGCCGCGAGTACCTGCAGCTGCCAGCGATGGTGCTCGGCGCTCTCGTGGGTCTCGCCAAGCAGCACCACGCGCGCGGCGGCGCCACGCTCGATCAATTCCGCAGTGGCGAGCGGCTCGGCCGAGCCGGCGCCGGGCACGGCCCACTGCGCGACGGGCACGCAGGACGTCACCCGGGGCACCGGGACATCCGCGGTCGGCGCAGCGCCGCCTTCAGCCGCTGCGACGTCGGCGGTCTCCTCTCCCGCCGCTGACGGACCCGCACCCGCGAGGCAGGCGAATGCGACGACGAGGCCTGCCGCCCGGAACCTGAAGCCCACGGGTCAGCCGATCTCGTGGACGCGCTGGCCCAGCATCTCGGGGGTGATCAGCACCACACCACCCGGCGTGACGTGGAACCGCGCCGCATCCGCCGCAGCGTCGAAGCCGGCCTCGAAGCCGTCCGGCAGCCCGCAGAACTTGTCCACGACGGCACTGCGCAGGCGCACGCCGCGGCCGATCGCCACCTCGGGCAGGACGACCGAGTCCTCGAGGTGCGAGCCGCGCTCCACGACGGTGTTGGTGAAGAGCAGGGAGCGATGGATGGATGCCCCGCTCACCACGCAGCCGCTGGCGACCAGGCAGTCCCAGGCCTGGCCGCGGGCATCGGGCGCCTCGAAGATGAACTTTGCGGGCGGCAGGTGTTCCTCCACGGTGTGGATCGGCCAGGCGGCATCGTACATGTTGAGCTCGGGCTCGACGTGCACGAGGTCCATGTTGGCCGCCCAGTACGCATCCACGGTGCCGACGTCACGCCAGTACGGCCGGCCGTGGACCATGTTCACGCAGCTCTCGGAATAGCGGTGTGCCTGCACATGGACGCCGCGCGCGAGGAGTGCAGGGATGACGTCGCGGCCGAAGTCCCGGCTCGAACAGGGATCATGCGCGTCCTCGCGGAGGAAACCGTAGAGGGCCGCGGCGCCGAACACGTAGATCCCCATGCTCACGAGCGCCCGGCCGGAGTGACCAGGCACCGGCTCGGGTTCGTCCGGCTTCTCCGCGAAGCCGTTCACCCGATCACGATCGTCCACCCGCATCACTCCGAAGGCGCGGGCGTCCTCGAGGGGCACCTCGATGCAGGCGATCGTGACGTCGGCGCCGGTCGCCTCGTGCTCGGCCAGCATCACGCCGTAGTCCATCTTGTAGACGTGGTCGCCGGCCAGCACCAGCACGTACTCCGGCGCGTGAGTCCGCAGGATGTCGAGATTCTGGTAGACCGCATCGGCCGTGCCACCGTACCAGCCCGCCTGCAGCGGCTGCTGGGCCGGCAGGACATCGAGAAACTCCTGCAGGTGCGCGTCCAGGAAATTCCAGCCGCGCTGCAGGTGCTGCAGCAGGCTGTGCGAGCGGTACTGGGTGGCGACGCCGATCCGGCGCACGCCCGAGTTGACGCAGTTGCTGAGCGCGAAGTCGATGATGCGGTGCTTGCCCCCGAAAGGCACCGCGGGCTTGCAGCGCCAGTCCGTGAGCTGCTTCAGGCGCGAGCCTCGGCCGCCCGCCAGCACCACCGCGTAGGTCGCACGCACCAGCGAGCCCACCTGCGGACGGCGGTGATACTCCGCGACCAGCGGGGGCGCCAGCCAGCGGTTCGACTCCCCGGTGACGTCGGTGACGGGCATTTGCCCTCCCCGCGCGGTCGCCGCAGTCCTTGCGGCCGTTCGAGTCTAGCGCGTTTGCGCGCCGCGCGGCACGGCCTCCGCAGCGCAGCCTCAGCGGCCGCCGAGGAAGGCGTCCCAGGCCGGGAAGAACTCCCCGGGCCGCTCGAAGTAGACGAGTGCACCAGTGTCGAAGGCGCGCAGTGACCAGTTCGGCCGCCCGCGGACCCAGTCCGCCTCCGAGAAGTCACGGAAGTCACCGCGAGTGCCGTGCGCCAGCCACACCGGCATCGCGAGACGCTCGTACAGCGCGCGGATGTCGGCGCTGAACAGCCGGCCCGAGAGGAAGGCATAGGGCGCGTGATCGGCGCCGGGCTGGTGGGTCGTGCGCCAGGCGTAGTCCACGAGCCCCTCGTCCACCGCGTCGGAACCGTAGGTGCGCTCGAGGAAGTACCGGATGCTCGCGCGGCTGACGAGCGCGCCGTACAGTGGACCACGCCACAGCGGGAACGTCAGCGCCGAGTGGAGGCCCGGAATCTCGCGGCTGGTGCCGGCCGGCGCGCGCATCCTCGCCGAGCCACGACGGAAGCCGGTGGGCGTGACGAGCGTCAGCGAGCGGAAGCGGGACGGCGTCTCGACCGCGACGCGCGCCAGGAATTCCGCGGACAGCGACAGGCCGAGCGCATCTACCGGCACGGCACCGCAGTCGCTCTCGATCGCATCCAGCGCGTCCCGCACGGCGTCGCAGAACAGCGCGCTGTCGTAGCGCCGGTCGGAGCGGTCGGAGAACCCGTAGCCCGGCAGGTCCGGCGCGTAGCACCGGTGCGAGCGCAGGGCGTGCTCGAAGGCGGGCTTGACCTCATAAGCGGACCCGGCCGCGTTGATGCTGTGCAGGAGCAGCAGCGGCGGACCCTTGCCGGCCACGTAGCAGCCGAGCCGGCCGCTGCGGCCGTCGAGCACGCGGCGGTCCGCATCGAGCGCGGCAGGGAGCTGGGGAGATTTCACACGCAGCATCATCGCAGCCTTCGCGCTGCAGTAACAGCCGGTGCTGGCCGCAGTCGGCTGCTATGCTTGCCCCTTTCCGCGGCATGAGCCGCGCGCAACGGAGTGCCGACTATGGCCCAGAGCAAGAAGTGGCTCGAGAACGTCCTGGTCGGGAAGGGCTGGCACGAGCGGCCTCCCGGAGGCAGCGGCGCGCCTCCTCCCCCGCCCCCGCGGCGACCCACGCCCGGCCTCCCGCCGCGCGCGCTCGGCATCGGCGCGATCGTCATACTGGCCCTGTGGGGACTGCTGAGCTGCTTCTACACCGTGCAGCCCGAGGAGCGCGCGGTGGTCAAGCGGCTCGGCCGCGTGATCGGCATCTCCGACCCGGGCCTGCACTTCCGCCTGCCCTTCGGCATCGACACGGTGCAGTTCGTGGCCACGGAACGGGTGCTGAAGGAGGAGTTCGGCTTCCGCACCGAGGCCGGCGAAGGTGACCGCCGCAGCCGGTTCTCCGAGGGGGACTACACCGGCGAGTCGCTGATGCTGACCGGCGACCTAAACATCATCGACGTGGAGTGGGTGGTGCAGTACCGCATCGCAGACCCGATCAAGTATCTGTACTCCATGCGCGAACCACGGCGGACGCTGCGCGACCTGTCGGAGTCGGTCATGCGGCGCGTGGTGGGAAACCGCATCGGCAGCGAGGTGCTCACCGTCGGGCGCGTGGAGATCTCCAACACCGCACGCGACGAGATCCAGCTCGCGATGGACCGCTACGAGAACGGGATCCACATCATCACCGTCGAGCTTCAGGACGTGGTGCCGCCGCCGCGCGTGCAGCCGGCCTTCAACGAGGTCAACGAGGCGCGCCAGGAGCGTGAGCGCATGATCAACGAGGCGAACAAGCAGGCGAACCAGGCGATTCCACGGGCCGAGGGTGAGGCGAACCGCCTGATCTCGGAGGCCGAGGGATATGCGACCGAGCGCGTGAACCGCGCCCTGGGCGAGACCGCCCGCTTCGACGCCGTGCTGGCCGAGTACCGCAACGCGCCGGACGTCACCCGCTCGCGCCTTTACCTCGAGACGCTGCGGCAGACGCTGCCCAAGGCCGGCTCGGTCGTGATGGTCCAGGACCGGCAGATGCCGCCGGTGCCGCTCCTGAACCTCCGGGACGCGCAGCCGCGCGAGCGTGCGGAAGGAGACCGGCGATGAGCCGCCTGCTGCCCGTGGCGGGCGGGCTGCTCGCCGTGATCCTCCTGATCAACTCCGCCTACATCATCGACCAGTCCGAGCAGGGCATCATCGTGCAGTTCGGCGAGCCGATCGGCGACGTCGTGGACCAGCCGGGCCTGCACTGGCGCATCCCTTTCATCCAGGAGGTGCGTCGCTTCGACAGGCGCCTGCTCGCGTGGGACGGCGACGTGTCGCAGATCCCGACGCTCGGCCGCGAGTTCATCGTGGTGGACACCACGGCCCGCTGGCGGATCGCCGACCCGTTGCAGTTCCTGCGCTCCGTGCGGGACGAGGCCGGCGCGCGCACGCGCCTCGACGACATCATCGACTCGGTGGCCCGTGACATCGTCTCGGGCACCGACCTCGAGGAGATCGTCCGTTCGGCCGACTGGAGCGTGGACGTCAGCGGGATCGTGGCCGAGGAGGGCCTCACGCTCGACGAGAGCGAGCTCGAGAGACCCAAGAAGGGCCGCGGCCAGCTCGAGCAGGAGATGCTCACGGCCGCCTCGCGGCTGATGCCCGGGCTCGGCATCGAGCTGGTGGACGTGCGCATCAAGCGCATCAACTACATCGAGTCGGTGCGGGTGCAGGTGGAGAGCCGCATGATCGCCGAGCGCCAGAGCATCGCCGAGCGCTTCCGCGCCGAGGGCCAGGGCCGCAGCCAGGAGATCCTCGGCAACATGGAGCGCGAGCTTCGCAGGATCCGGTCCGAGGCCGAGCGCACCGCCCAGGAGATCATCGGCAAGGCCGACGCCGAGGCCACGCGCATCTACGGCCAGTCGTACGGGCGGGACCCGGAGTTCTACTCGTTCTTCAAGACGCTGGAGAGCTACGACGCGATCGGCGAGAACAGCACGCTGATCATAGACGCCAGGTCGGACTTCTTCCGCTACCTCGAGTCCACGCGCCGGCGCTAGGCCGCCGGCCGCATCGGCTCGGGGCGGCCGATGGCGTAGCCCTGGGCGAAGTCGATGCCCATTCCGCGGGCCGTCTCGAGCGAGGACAGGTCCTCCACCTGCTCCGCGATCAGCCGGAAGTTGAGGGTCCGCGCGAGGCGAACGATCGCCGCGACCATGGCCTGGTTGACGGCGTCACGGGCGAGATTGGTGATGTAGGAGCCGTCGATCTTCAGGTAGTCCATCGACAGGCTCTTGAGGTTCGCGAAGGCTCCCAGGTCGTTGCCGAAGTCGTCGAGCGCGAACTGGCAGCCCATGCCGTGCAGCACGCCGATGAATCGGCGCGCGGTGTCGAGGTTGGCGTTCACGGAGGTCTCGGTGACCTCGAAGCAGACCTGCGAGGGCGGTGCACCCGTGTGGTCGAGCATCTCCACCACGAACTCCAGGAAGGCAGGGTCGCCGAGCGTCTGGCCGGAGAGGTTGAGCGACAGGCTGCCGCCCTGCGGCAGGCGGATCGCGCCCGTGGCGAGCGCGGTCAGCGCGGTCTGGACGACCCAGCGGTCCACCAGGCCCATGAGGCGGTAGCGCTCCGCGGCGCGCATGAACTCGGCCGGCGCTATGGTGGCACCGGTCTCGTCGCGCATGCGCAGGAAGGCCTCGAGCGCCGGGCCGCGCGACGCGCCCTCGCGCACCGCCATGATCGGCTGCAGGTACAGCTCGAAACGCCCGTCGCGCAGCGCGGACTGCAGGCGCTGCAGCCACTGGATCTCGCCGCTGTGGCGGGCCACCGCCTCGTCCCGCGCCGAATAGACGTGAACGTGGCTGCCCTCCCGGCTCTTGGCGGCGTAGCAGGCGGAGTCCGCCGCGCTCATCACGTCCTCGAGCATGCCGCTCTCGTGGCCGACCTCGACGAGTCCGACGCTGACGCCGACGCTGAAGATCCGGTCCTTCCACACGAAGCGGTAGTCGTTGACTGCGCGGCAGATGTCCTCGGCGATCTGCCTCGCCTTGTCGAGCGGACAGCCGACCAGCAGGATGCCGAACTCGTCCCCGCCGAGGCGCCCGACCGTGTCCGAGTCGCGCACCGAGTCCTTCAGCAGCGCCGCCACCTCGAGCAGCATGTTGTCCCCGGCCAGGTGGCCGACGGTGTCGTTGACGGCCTTGAAGCGATCCAGATCCAGATAGCACACGACGTGCGAGCCGTCGCCTGCGCGGCTACCCTCCAGCGCCTCGCCGAGCCGGCGCTCGAACTCGCGGCGGTTGACGAGCCCGGTCAGCGCATCGTGGCTCGCCTGGTACGACATCTGGCGCGTGATTCCGCGCAGCTCCGTCACGTCGTGCAGCGACACCGCCACACCGGCGAGCTCGCCGCCCGGACCGCGCATGGGCGACGCGGAAAGCTCGACGTGCCGCTCGGTTCCGCTCGGCGCGATGAGCAGCGCCCGGCGGCCGAGCGCGACCGGCACCCCGGCCGCGGCGCACTGGCGGATGGGGTCGGGCAGCGGGCGGCGATCGTGCTCGTCCACGAAGCCGACCAGTTCGGCGAGCTGGCGTCCCTCGGCATCGTCTGCGGACACGCCGAGCAGCGCCGCGGCGGCCGGATTCAGGTACTCGATGTGACCCTGCGCGCCCGTGACGACAACGCCGTCGCTGACGGCCTCCAGCGCAAGCTGGGCCCGCGCGCGCGGCGCGGACGGCACAGCCGCCTCGGCCCTCGGCGCGGCCGGCACCATCTCGATGGCAGAGAAGAGCGTGAACGGCTGGCCGCCGATCTGCACGGTGGCGCCCTTCAGCTCGAGACGGGCGACCTGGCCGTGCGAGTCGGCCACCTCCACCTCGAGCAGCTCGGACACGGGTTCGCCCGCCAACCGCCGCGCCAGCTGAGCCGCGACCAGTCGCGCGTAGTCGGCCGTCACCAGCTGGTCGAGCGAGCGCCCGACGACCTCCTCCTGCGGCAACCCCACCAGGCCGCAGAAGGCGGCGTTGGCGGCCTCGATGCGCTCTCGGTGCAGGAAGACCGGCTCGCGGACCGTGGTGATCAGGGACCTGAGCAGGGCCCGCTGCCCAGCATCCTGTTCGGCCAGCGTGTCCGGCCCCGGCTGCCCGGAGAGATCCTCGAGGCGGCGGATCTGCCTCCGCTGGACGAAAGCGACCCGGGCCAGCAGCGCAGTGAGCGCGGCCAGCACGATGCCGGCTACCTCGGGCCCGGTCATTCGGTCGTGTCTCCCCTGCCGCGGCTGGCTCTTCCGCACCGCCGCGCTCGTTCGGCTCGTTGTTTCACGACTGCCGGCAGCATATCCCAGCGCGGTGGAGCCGCCCCGGCAGATTCACCATAATGGCGCGGTGATTCCACCTTGTCGCAGGTCGGCCGCAGGCCGTAACCTCGCGCCCCTGCAACGCCGGCTGCCCCGACGGATCCCGCCATGAACCCCGAAACCGCCCGCCGCCAGATGATCGACCAGCAGGTCCGTGCCTGGGAGGTGCTGGACGACGCCGTGCTGGACGTGATGCGCGCCGTGCCGCGCGAGCGCTTCGTGCCCGAGGCCTACCGCGAGGTGGCCTTCGCCGACATGGAGATCCCGCTGGGCCATGGCCAGCACATGCTGCCGCCCAAGGTGGACGGCCGCCTGCTGCAGGCGCTGGCGCTGCGCCGGGATGACGAAGTCCTGGAGGTGGGCACCGGCAGCGGCTTCCTCGCAGCCTGCCTCGCGAGGCTGGCCCGCAGCGTGCGCTCGCTCGAGATCCACGCGGACCTCGCCGAGGCCGCCACGCGCACGCTCCGCGGCATGTCGGTGACCAATGTCACTGTCGAGCAGATGGACGCGAGTAACCTCGACGAGCACGACCGCTACGATGCCATCGCGCTCACTGCCTCGCTGCCCGTCTACGACCCGCGATTCGAGCGTGCGCTCAAGGTGGGCGGCCGGCTGTTCGTCGTGGTGGGCACCTCGCCTATCATGGAAGCGCGGCTCGTGACCCGGACCGACCCGATGGAATGGACCACCGAGAGCCTGTTCGAGACCTGCATAGACCCGATGGAGAACGCGGCGCGGCCGCCGCGCTTCAGCTTCTAGGAAAGCCCATGATTCCGGAGATGACCCCTACGGAATTCGTCCGCCGCCGCGATGCGGGCGAGGACGTGACGCTGCTCGACGTGCGCGAGCCGTCGGAAGTGGCCGCAGCAGCCGTGCCGGGCGCCCTGCACATCCCCATGGCTCAGGTGCCCGCGCGATTGCAGGAACTCGACCGCGGGCGGGAGGTCGTCGTGCTGTGCCGCTCCGGGGGCCGCAGCTTCCAGGTCGCCATGTACCTGCGCCAGCAGGGCTTCGAGCGCGTGGCCAACCTCCACGGCGGCATCCTGCAATGGCAGCGGGAGATCGAGGACTGAAGCGGCTCGGCGGGAGCCGCCGGCCGGGTGTTGAATCCGGTAGTATGGTGATTTACCATACTACAACACTAGTTATCTTTGGGCCCGCGCGGCCTGGATGCGAAACATCATGAAAATCAGGAATCTGGTTCATTCTGTCCTTCTGGCTTCCGCTGGCTGCCTGACGCTGACCGCCCAAGCCAGCGACCTGGCGGAGGTGTACCAGCGCGCGCTGCAGAACGACCCGCAGATCCGCGAGGCCGAGGCGAACCGGCTGGCCGCGATGGAGGCGAAGCCGCAGGCCCGCTCGGCACTTCTGCCGCAGATCTCGGCCAATGCCGGCTACCAGGACCGCAGTACCGATGGCTCTTCCGTCTTCGTGGCGACAGACCCGGTCACCGGCGACCTGATCCCGAAGACACGCAGCAACGAGACTGACACCGAGACCGAAACCTGGGATGTCACTCTGCGCCAGAGTGTCTTCCGCTGGGAAAACTGGGCAAACCTGCGCCGCGCGGACCGGCAGGTCGCGCAGGCGGAAGTGGATTACCAAGCCGCGCAGCAGCAGCTGATCCTCAGGACCTCGGAAGCCTATTTCAACGTGCTCGCCGCCAAGGACACGCTGACGGCGGCCGAGGCCGCGCACGAGGCCTTCCGCCGCCAGCTCGAGCAGGCCGAGAAGCGCTTCGAGGTCGGCCTCATCGCCATCACCGACGTCCAGGAGGCCCGGGCTGCCTACGATTCCGCGACGGCAGCGATGATCCTCGCCAAGCGCAGCCTGGCAAACCAGCAGGAGGTCCTGCGCGAACTGACCGGCGAGACCTTCGACGTCCTGACCCGCCCGAGCGACAGAGTCCAGCCGGTGCCCCCTGACCCGGCGAACGAGGATGAGTGGGTCAAGCTGGCGCTTGACCAGAACCTGGAGCTGATCTCGGCGCGCATCGGCACCGACATCACGCGCGAGGACATCAGCATCCAGCGCGGCGGCCACTATCCGAGCGTGGACTTCTTCGTCACCCGCTCCAACCGCGACGTCACCGGCACTCTGACGCTGATCGACCCCATCAGCGGGCGCAGCACCGGCCCCAACGACAGCGAGTCCGACGACACCGTCTTCGGCCTCCAGCTGACCGTGCCGATCTACACCGGCGGTTCTACGTCCTCACAAGTGCGCCAGGCCGAGTACCGCCACCGCGCCTCGCGCGAACGTCTCGAACGGGTCGCAAGAGAGACCGAGCGATCCACCCGCGACGCCTACCTGGGCGTGATGTCCGAGATGGCGCGGGTTCAGTCGCTGCGCCAGGCGGTGGCCTCGACCCGCGTGGCGCTCGAGGCGACCGAGGCCGGCTACGAGGTCGGCACGCGCACGCAGGTGGACGTGCTCGAAGCCCGCCGCCGGCTGTTCGAGGCCGAGACGAACTACGCCCGCAGCCGCTACGACTACCTGATCAACCTGCTGCGCCTGCAGCGTGCCGCCGGCACGCTCGAGCCCGACCGCCTCGCGCGGATCAACTCGCAGCTCGACGAGCGCGTCACGCTGCGCTGAGCGCGCAGCGTCAGGTCGACTCGGGCGCCTCGCGCGCCGCGGCGCGGGCGAGGCGATCCTCCACTGCCTCCCAGGCAGGCCCGGGCGGCACCCGCTCGACCAGGATGCGGGTCGCGCCGCCCGCATCGAGCTCGCGCAGCGCGGCATAGAGGTCGTGTCCATAGCCGGCCGGATCCGCCGGCATCCTGAACCAGCGCCCCTCGAAGTCCCCGGGCGCCGCGCTGCGCGCCAGCACCGCGATCCGGTCCTGCGAGCGTACCCCACGCACGCGCGCATCGAGCGCCCCGGCATCGAGCAGCTCGAGCGCGGCAGTGGGCGCGTAGTGGGACTTCACCGTGCCCGGCACGCGCGGCGCGTCCGCTGCCGATCCGGCCAGCGGGCCGAGCACCGCCTCGATCCGCTCACGCGGAATGCCGCCGGGGCGCAGCAGCCGGGGCACGCCATCCACGAGCGATACGATCGTGGACTCGAGGCCTACCTCGCAGTCGCCGCCCTCCAGAATGCACTCGACCTGGTCCCCGAATTCGGCCCGCACGTGCTCCGCGCGCGTGGGGCTCACCTTGCCGTAACGGTTGGCCGACGGTGCCGCGACAGCGCCGCCGAAGGCCGACAGCAGGGCGAGCGCGACGGGGTGCGAGGGCACGCGCAGGGCCACGGTGTCCTGCCCGCCGGTGACCGTGTCGGGCACGCCAGCGGCGCGCGGCAGCACCAGCGTCAGCGGGCCGGGCCAGAACTCGGCGGCAAGCCGCTGCGCGTGCCGCGGGAAATCGCGCGCCCAGCGCGGCACTTCGGCCGCCGAGGCGATGTGCACGATCACGGGATGGCTGGCGGGGCGGCCCTTGGCCGCGTAGATCCGCGCAACGGCCGCGGGGTTCGAGGCGTCCGCACCGAGCCCATAGACGGTCTCGGTGGGAAAGGCGACGAGTCCGCCACTGCGCAGGACGCGCACGGCTGCGGCGATGTCTGCAGGACCCCTCATGAGTGAATGATACCGGCGTGTCCCCTTCAGGGCCCCGGCCCGCGTCCTGCGGAGGGCGCAGCGCAGCGCAGCGGATCCTGCGACAGACCCGCGGCGGCCGCAGCCGCGCGCTCGGCCAGCGCCAGGAGGGCAACTGCAAGCGTCCCGCCTAGAGTCTGCCCCGCCGCGGCCCGCGCCTCGCCCAGCGCCGCATGCGGGCAGCCGGCCTCGAGCAGCGCCTGCGCGAGGTTGTGCCGCACGGTGGCGTTCGCGGGCGCCAGCCCGGCGGCAATGCGGAAGGACTCGACCGCCGCAGGCAGGTCTCCCGTCGCGTAGGACGCATTTCCGCGGCCGAGCCACAGCAGCGGTTCCGATGGCCAGCGCTCGAGCGCCGCCTCGTAGGCCAGCCGCGCGGCGTCGGGCTGCCCGGCGCCCTCCAGGGCGGCCACCGCCGCGATCCAGGACCGCGGTTGCGCGGTTGCCGGCAGTTCCCCGGGTCCGGGCACGACCACGGCCCAGTGCTCTGCGCGCGCGGAGGTCGCCATGAACCGCGACCAGGGCATCACCAGCCGCTCCGTGGTTCCCGAGCGCAGGATCGCCTGCTCCGCCGTCGCGTCGTAGCCCACGAGGACCGCGTAGTGCCAGCCGGGCAATTGGCGCGTGCCGAGGTTCTGCAGCACCAGGACGGGGTGACCGGCGGCGATTTCCGCGAGGAAGGCGGAGGGGTCGGGCGCAAGCGTGTAAGGCACCCGGCCATGCCGCCGCGCAGCGCCGAGCAGCTCCGGCTGCAGGCTCCCCTGCCGCAGGGGTATGTAGACCTGCGGGGCGATCTCTTCCGGCCCGACGGCGACGCCGGCGGCGGCGAGCACCGTCGCAAGGGCGGCGGGTCCGCACTGGTGCTCGTCCTGGGCGAAGAACGGCGTCGCCGACAGCTCGATCGACTGCGCAGCATCCGCAGGCAGCAGTTCTCTGAGCGGCGGCTGCGCCGCGCAGGCGGAGAGTGATGCGAGCAGGACGGCGGCCAGCGCCGCCCGCGTCACGGCACCTTCTTGAAGATGTCGATCGCGCCGGTGAACTCGAGCACCAGCAGCACGATCAGGACGATGCCGAGCACCTCGAGCACGCCGGCGCCGGCCGGCAACTCCTCGAGCCTGCCGGACAGCAGGGTGAGCTCCTCGGCGGTGAGCGCGGCGAGCCGGGCGTCGACGTCGGCAGGGTCTACGCCGAGAACCAGCAGCCGCTCGCGGACATTGCTACGCGCGAGGGCAGCGCGGGCGGAAGCGAGGTTGTCCGCATGCTGCTCGAGGGCGAGCGCATCCAGGGTGCCGATCATCGAGGCCTGGGCGGGCTGCGGTATCGCCGCAGTGACGAGGCTGACACACAGCACGAAGGCGCAGCCGCTGCGCAGGAACGTCTTGAGCATGTCCACTCCTCGATCGCCGAGTTTCAGTCCGGCCAGTCTAGCGATTTTCGCGCCTGCGGGAATGTCGCCGGATGGCGACGCCCCAGGACCTGCGAATCCCGTCTCAGTCGAGCTCGTGGCGGCGCCAGCCGCTGCCCTCGCGCCTGAGCTCGTACGCGGGCCAGTAGTGCCGGTCGAGCTTCAGCGTGATGACGTCCACCGAGTCGTTCCAGTTGACGGTGCGGAGCCTGACGGACGAACGGTCAGGCCGGCCGGACACCGCCGCGATGAACGCGTCGAGATCCGGCGTCGCCACGCCGTCGACTTCGACGATCCGCCGCCCGGCCCAGAGCTGGTGCCGGCTCGCCGGCGATCCATACATGAAGAAGGCGACGAACACACCGTCCGGCGGAATCCCGCGCTGCGCCGCCATTGCGCGGTGCGGCTCGTGCAGCGTCGCCCCCGCCCAGACCAGAACGCGGTCGACATCACGGCCCGGCAGAGGCACCGTCGGTACCGAGACCGTGCGCTCGGCGCCGTCGCGCCACACGGTCACCTGCATCTCGCCCGCATGGGAGGCGCGTTCCACCTCACGCGCGGTGGTGACGATCCGTCCGTCCACCGCGAGCAGCAGGTCGCCCGGGCGCAGCAACGTGGCCGAGGGCGATCCTGCGACCAGCCGCGTGACCGAGAGCACGGCGCGCTGCGCACCGCCGTGCTCCTCGAGGCGGCGGACCCAGGACGGGTCGAGCCCGAGCCGGCGTGCCTCCGCCAGCGTTCGCTGGGCGAATTCCGCCTCCAGCGAGTAGAGCGGCGTGCCGTCGCGCGCGTGGCCGAGCATCTCGAGCACCAGTTCGCCGGGCACGCCCTGGTTCTCCTGCTGCACCTGCCGGCCATTCTCGAAGGCGAAGCTCGACCACAGCGCGAGCGCGGCGCCACGGCCGTCCACGATGAGGCCGTCGAACTCCGACGGGCCGCTGACGAGGCGGATGGTGCTGAGGTTCGAGTCGCGGAACTGGAGCGTGCGCGAAAGCGGGAAGCTCACGGGGTCCACCGAGGCCACCCTCGCGCGCTGCGACAGCATCCGGTGGTCGCGGTTGAGCCCGACCACGGTGACCTCCTCGCCCGGTGCCACCTCGCGCGTGACGAAGCGCGCGGCCCGCACCGGCGTGTCGCCGATGGCCGCGGGATCGTAGGCCACGACCGCGAGGTTGTGCAGGGGATGGATGTACTCCACGCGTCCCGCGACCTCGAGCGTACCGGCAAAGGTGAGCCGGACGTCGCCGAGCGACACCGGCACGGTGTTGCGATCCACGGCAACGAGCCCGCGGTCTGCGTCGATCACGACACCCGTCCCGTAGTAGTTCCGCTCCGTCACGCCGGCCACGGAGTAGGGCATCGTGAAGTTGACCAGGACGAGGGAGGGCGCGACGGCGTCGAGCACGCGGTCTCCCGTGCGCGAGAAACGCGTGCTGCCCGGGGGTTCCTCGATGGCCGGCGGTGGCGCGGCGAGCGCCTCGCAGGGCCACAGGCCGAGCGCGTCGTCGCGCCGGCAGCTGCGCGCCGGGAACCACCGCCGGTCCACGCGCACGGGCCGCAGCTGCGGCGAGCGCGTGTCCTCGAGCGTGAAGTAGCGGACCGGGACCAGCTGGCCGTCTGCGAGCCCGGCCAGCACGGTTCGCAGGTCCGCCAGGCTCGCCACCGGCGTTCCGGCCAGTTCGGTGATCACGGCGCCGCGCGGGATGCCCGCCGGGCCGAAAACGTAGCCGGGGTTTGCGACGAAGACGCCGCTCACCGGCACGTTCATGTGCCGGGCCATCTGCCAGGAGAGCCCATGCAGGACGCTGTCACCGATCTCGAGGTACTCGGCCGGCGCGAAGGCGTGCAGGTCCTGGATCTCGAGGCGCTCGGTCAGGCGCCGGCCGCCGCGCTCGACCTCGACCGCGAGGGTCTCGCCGACGCGGCCGTCCAGCACTTCCGCGAGGCGGTCGAAGTCCGCGACGAGCTTGCCGTCGAGGCCGACCAGGATGTCGCCCGCGGCGAGGCGGCCGTCGGCCGGGGATCCGGGCTGGACTTCCTTGATGACCAGCATGCCGGTGCGCCGGGCGTTGGCGCGTCGCGCCTCGGCCTCGGTGTCGGCGCCGAGGCCCAGTCGTCGCAACTCGTCGAAGGGCGTGTAGCGGAAAACGATCTGCAGCGTGCCGCGCGGCACGGGCTGGCCGGCGCGGATGTACTCCAGCGCCCGCACCACACGGGTGAGCGGCAGGTAGAAGCTCGAGGCGGCGCCACTCGACCCGCCCGCATTCAGCGCGATCACGCGGCCGCGGATGTCTATGACCGGCGAGCCCGAGGAGCCGCCCGAGGTGCCGGAGGCCGCCTGGAAGTAGAACGTGTTGAAGTCGTTGTACTTGCCGACGCCGTAGTTGGGCGCCTCGCGGTCGAGCCGCGCCAGCGTCCCGGCGAGGATGGACAGCTGCTCGCCCGCGTCGTTGCCGACCACGCGGATCTCCGTGCCCACCTGCGCGCCCGCAGGGTACAGCGGCAGCTCCGCCGGCTCGATGAAGCGCAGCTTCGACGGGTCGTAGCGGTAGATGCCGAAGTCGTGGACCGGGTCGCGGTAGACCGCCTTGAGCTCGACCTCCTCGCGGTTCAGGAAGACCGCCTGCGCCGTCACCGGCCCTGCCGTCACGACGTGCCGGTTGGTGAGTATCAGGCCGCGCTTCGCGTCGACGACGAACCCGGTCGCCTGCGAGGACGTGTTCCACTCCGTGTCGAAGGCCCGGGTGGCGTCCACCTGAATCGCGACCACGCCGGTCGAGATGCGCTCGAGTGTCGCGGGCCAGCCGCTGCGGTCCGCCTCTTCCGCTGCGGCCGGCGCGGCGAGCGCCACGGCCAGCAGCACCACTGCCGCGATGCGTCCGGGCATGTCAGTCCATCCTGTAGCCGAAGGCCTCGCGGAAGCGCTCGCGGAATTCGTCCGGCGTCAAGCGGTGATGCTGCGTGCCGACCTGCGCGATCTTGATCGAGCCGAGCAGCGAGGCGATGCGCCCGGTCGTCTCCCAGTCCATGTCGTTCAGCAGCCCGAACAGCAGGCCGGCGCGGTAGGCATCGCCGCAGCCCGTCGGATCGACGACCTGCGCGGGCCGCACGGGCGGGATGTCCACCTGGCGCCCGTCGGGCAGGTGCACGACCGAGCCCTCCGCGCCGCGGGTCACGATGAATGCCGAGACGCGCGCGGCGATCTGCGTGGCGCCGAGCCCGGTCCGCTCCTGCAGCAGCTGGGCCTCGTAGTCGTTGACCGTGATCCAGGTCGCCTGGTCGATGAAGGCGTCGAAGTCCTGCTGGCCGAAGAGCGGCATCGCCTGGCCGGGATCGAAGATGAACGGGATGCCGGCGTCGGCGAACTGCTGGGCGTGGGTGACCATGCCCTCGCGGCCGTCCGGCGCCAGGATGCCGATCCGGATGCCGGAGTCCACGGGCACCGGGATCGTCTGGGAGCGGTTCATGGCGCCGGGATGGAAGGCGGTGATCTGGTTGTCGTCGAGGTCGGTCGTGATGTAGGCCTGTGCCGTGTACTCGTCCTCGAAGCGCTGCACGAAACGCTCCGACAGGCCGTTCCGCGCGAGCCAGTCCGAGTACGGCCCGAAGTCGTGGCCGACCGCACCGCAGGCGTAGCCCTCGCCGCCCAGCAGCTTGAGGTTGTAGGCGATGTTGCCCGCGCAGCCGCCGAAATAGCGGGTGAGCTTGGGCGCCAGGAAGGACACGTTCAGCATGTGGATGCGGTCGGGCAGGATGTGGTCCTTGAACCTTCCCGGGAACACCATCACGGTGTCGTAGGCCAGCGAACCGCAGATCAGTGCAGACATTCACGATCCTCGTCAGGAAAGCACGAGCAGCCAGTTGAGACCGAGCAGCACGAAGCCGCCGAACACAGCGGCCGAACCGAGGTCCTTGGC